>JAHBTG010000001.1 GCA_019638695.1 Bacteroidota bacterium
TCCCGGTGCCGGACGTAGGCCGATACCGCCTGTATATGGAGACGGAGGACTGCATTGCTTGCGACCAGTGCGCCCGGATCTGCCCTGTAGACTGTATTACGATAGAGAAAGTAAAGGCAGTGGAGGAACTGGGCACTACCAGCGACGGCAGCAAGAAACGCTTCTGGCTCCCCACCTTCGATATAGACATGGCCAAGTGCTGCTACTGCGGGCTCTGCACCGTGGTATGCCCCACGGAATGTCTCACCATGACCAAGACCTATGATTTCTCGGAATATGACCGGGAAATTTTCATCTATCATTTTGGCAACCTGAGCCCGGAAGAAACCCGTGCCAAGGAAGCCGAACTGGAAGCATTTGAAGCGGCCAAACGTGCGGCCAAGGAAGCAGCCATTGCCCAGGAAAAAGCAGCGGCCGATACTACTGTACCCCAGGACAAAAAGCCGCCGGTAGCACCCCCTGCAGGCATCAAGCCTCCCGCTGCAGGACCCCCGCCCAGTATAAAACCTCCGGTAACACCCCCCACAGGGATCAAGCCCCCTGCGGGACCGCCTCCCGGTACCAGGCCACCGGCAGCGCCGCCACCTGGTATGAAACCACCTGCCCCACCTGCCGGAATAAAGCCTCCTACCAGCCCCCCTCCGGGGATCAAACCGCCGCTTCCTCCCAAACCCGCAGCACCGGAAGATCCCGCTGCCGAAAATACTTCACCAGATGCTTGAGGCCCTGTTCATAGGATTTGCTACCCTCATCGGGCTGGCAGCGGCCTTTATGGCCCGCACACGCAACCTGGTACATGCCGGGTTCGCCTTATTCTTCCTCCTGTTTGCCCAGGCGGCGCTTTATGTGCTGGCCGGCGCAGAGTTCACAGCCATTGCCCAGCTGGTGGTATATGTGGGTGGGGTACTGCTCCTGGTACTTTATGGAGTAATGCTCACTGCCCGCAGCCTGGGCGACGCGGAACCACAAACCGGTGTCTTCCAGCAATGGCCGGCTGCTTTGCTGGCCCTGGGGCTCTTCATACTCCTGCTGGCAGCCTTTCCGCCGCATGTATTTGAGCGAACCGCTCCCATTGCCCAGTCTGCCCGCAGCCTGCCTAGTATCCCGCATGCCGGTGCAGCCGAGGCCACCGGCTTTGAGTTGCTCACAGGCTGGTTACTGCCTTTCGAAGTGGCGGGTGTTTTCCTGCTGGTAGCCCTTATCGGGGCGGCATATCTTTCCCGTCATTCCTCCGAAACGCCATGACCCTGACGCCCTATTGGTTCTTCGTACTGAGCGCCTTCCTCTTTAGTACAGGGGTTTACCTGGCAGTGACCCGCCGTCATGCCGTGGCGGTGCTGCTAGGCACAGAACTGGTCATCAATGCCGGTATTCTCAACCTGGTGGCCTTTCAGCAATTGTATCCGGAACGGATGGACGGGCAGATGACGGCGCTGTTTGCCATGATAGCTGCTGCTGCAGGCGCAGCCGTGGCGCTGGCCATTATCCTGAACCTGTACCGTAACTTCCGGTCAGGCAATACCCCGGATAGCGAGGAGCTGAAGGGCTAGGATAAGGAACAACGGTTGGGTTCGCTAGAACTTAAGCATCTGTTTCACATGCTTGGCCCGTTCCCGGCTGGTGATCACTTCCTTACCATTATTCAGGATGATCTTGAACCGGTTGCCAAACCACATGACGATCTCCTGTATAGCATGGATATTGACAATGGCGGAACGGCTCACCCGGAGAAACTGCTCCTGGGGCAGGCGTTTCTCCACAGCCTCCAGCGTGAGATTGAGGCTATACTGCTTGCTGATGGTATAGATCTGGGTACAACGGTCCTCCACCTCTATACACACCACTTCGTCATAGTCCAGCAAACGATAACGATCTCCTGCCGGCACGGGTATTTTGTTGAGCGCACTGGGACTGAGGTGGGGAGCAATTACTTCGGCGGCCTCCCGCACACGATCCGGGTTGCTGGCATCCTGCTGCTTATCCAGCTTCTCCAGCGTCTGGGCCAGGCGTTCTTCATTGAATGGCTTGAGCAGATAATCAATGGCGCTCAACTCAAAAGCACGGATCGCATGCTCATTATAGGCCGTGGCAAACACAATCTGCGGATTGACATCCGGCGGCAGGTTCTCAATGATCTCCAGTCCGTTCATACCGGGCATCTCTATATCTAGAAAGGCTACATCCGGCTTTAACTGGCAGATGTAATTGTAGGCATCCAGGCCGTTGGAAGAGATATTAATGATATCTACCTGGTCAAAGCTCTGGAGCATGCGCACCATCTTGTTGCGGGCGGGGGCTTCATCATCAGCCACCAGTACTTTCAGGGTATTCATGGGTAAGCGGTAATTTCAGGGTTACTAGGGTGCCATTCCCCGTATTAGAGAACGCCAGAAGATCTTCCAGGTTGTACAGGCTGCGTGTTCTGGCCAAAATATTGCGCAGACCGGTGCCTTTCTGCACCCGAGCGGGGTCTATACCGGGGCCGTTGTCATACACGGTGCACACCAGCCAACCGTCCTGCACCCGGGCCGAGATCTCCACCTTGCCCTGGGCCAGTAGTTTGGCAATACCGTGTTTGATGCAATTTTCCACCAGGGTTTGCAGCACAAAAGCCGGGATAGGTACTTCTGCAGCATCAGTTGATACGTCTATAGATATGCTCAGGCGGTCGCCAAACCGTATCTGCTCAATGTCCAGGTAATTGCGCACCAGGGCAATCTCTTCTCCCAGCGGCACGAAATCCTGGCCGCTCACCCGCAAGGTATACCGGAAGATATAGGCCAGCTTCTCCACGGCCTGTTCCGCCAGGTCCGGCATATGGTGAATAAGATCTGCAATGGTATTCAGGGTATTGAACAGGAAATGAGGATTGATCTGGCTGCGCAAGGCTGCCAGGTTGGCCTCCAGGTTTTGCTGCACCAGTTCTTTCTCCCGCTCCAGCAGATACAGCAGTTCCAGGCTCAGGCGGGTTTGCTGTGCCAGGCGCCGCAGCAGCTCTGTCTCGCCCAGGTTATAGACACCGGCTTTTTTAGGGCCAATGAGGAGTAAGCCATATCGCTCCGAGGTCAATCCCAGGGCATAGGCCAGTGAAATTCCCTGCGCCTGTAACCAGGCGTCCATATCGGCAGGCAGCTCTGCCTCGCGCAACTGCTGGGCGCTGCTCCAGAACTGGTTAGGCGGCAACTGCTGCTGTAGCTGTTGCAACCGGTCTTGCCAGCCTTCCAATAATGGGGCGCTACTATGTGTAAAGGTATAGATCTCGCAGAAGGTAGCGCCCAGGTATTCCCTGGCATGCGCCGATACATCGGCAAGCAGTTTCTCTGAACTGGTATAGCGGGGTATGGTATACAAGAACTGCTGCATACGCTGTTCTCTGCGGCCGGGCCCCAGCGGCAGGAAACGATTCAGGCTATCCTGGTAACGGACATATAGGGTACGCAACAGCAGGGCCAGCAGGAAAATAACGCCTATCTCGATAAGGCCGCGGTTAAGGGCATCTCCCAGGAGACTCTCCAATAACCTGTCGAGCAGCAGGTAGGCCAGCAATACCGCCATCAGGCCCAGGCTAAGTCCCAGCGACCGGTTACGCACCAGGTTCAGGTTACCAAATTGCACGGCAGCACGGGTACTGTAGACCATAGGCAGGGCCAGGGCCAGTATAGCCAACACATAGAGGTAGTTCCGCTGGGGAGGCGACAACAGGAGGATTTCCCAGGCATCGGCAAGATGCAACCCCAGGAGTATGCCCAGTACTACCAGCAGCAGAACCGACCACCGGCGACGCCGGGGGGCCTGAGGCTGTCCGGCTACCCATACCTGCAACCCCAGAAGCTGTGCCAGCAGCACCCCGATGAGGTATTGCACATACCAGAGTTCATATACCGCAAAATGATCTCCCCACACCCAGATAACCAGTCCTGCCAGGCCCAGCAAGGCACCGAGCACACCGGGTAACAATATCCAGCTCGTGCGCACCAGGGCATAGAGGCTCAGCAACGGTATAAGCAGCAGCAGGACAGCCAGCAGGCTAAACGCCGCACGCTCATATCCCAGGAGAGAGAAATCAAGATCTATAGCCAGCAGCAAGTGGCGCAGTGCCTGGTTGAGCGCCAGCAAAAAGATACCGGCCAGCAGGATGGCCACCGGCCATACCTGGCGGTCGCCCGTGCGCACAAAAGGAGCCACCAGGAAAAGAAGTGCCAGCGCCACGCCTCCCAGCAGGATCATCATAATGAGATGCCCCCCCCATAGCAAGGCAGAACCGGTAAAAAGTAGCACCGGCTTATACGTGGTGCGCACAAAAAGGCTGAATTGTTCCGGAGATTGTCCGGATACCGGCATACGCTCCAGGCGATACAGCAATACCGTGCCGGGGGGCGCTCCCCGGCTGAGGGTGTACACTACTTCTGCATTGGCTACACGCAGGAAGTTCACTGCCAGCAACCGGTCCCCCGGCTGCACATAGTCTGACAGGCGGGGGTTGCTGCGGGCAGGGGGCAGCACCTCGGCTGCGTATACACCGCTTTCATCCTCGGCCCACAACACCCAGTCTGTGGCCGGGTAATGGAGATTACCGGCATCCTGTCCTGAAGCAATAGCCTGCAAAGGCTCCCACCTGCGTACAAGTGCAACCACCAGACTACCAATCAAGAGCAGCAGTACCAGGACTAAGAAGCGAGAGGGACGCAAGAGCACTGTAATTGTAAGCGAGAATACCCGCTTGGGCTTTCAATACTACAAATAAAAAAGTTGGGGGACTCAAGCCATTCGGCGAATCAACCCCAACCCTTGCTCTTTTCTGAAATCAAATATAAAGCGACATTGTCCGTTTTCTTTTTTCCGGGAACCAATGGCATTTTTTGTGTGCTAAATTGCCACTTTACCAAGTTTTTCGGTAGATACTCATCATTATCATATCTCCATGTATCATTCAGAACAACCTGCAGGCCACACCCTGGCCCAGCTGCAACAGCAGGTAGACCAATGGATACACACCTACGGTGTACGCTATTTCAGCGAACTGACCAACCTGGCCATTCTGACGGAAGAAGTGGGGGAACTGGCGCGCATTATCTCCAGGCAATATGGCGACCAGTCTTTCAAAGCGGGAGAAAGTGCCGAGGGGCTGGCGGATGAAATGGCAGATGTGCTATGGGTACTGGTTTGCCTGGCCAACCAAACCGGCGTGGACCTGGAGAGTGCCATAGCGCGTAACCTGGAGAAGAAGACCCGCAGGGACCAGGACCGTCACCGGAACAACCCCAAGCTGCAGGCCCCGGACTAACGGGCGGCGGCGTACATCTGCTCTATGATGCGCACCACAGCCGCTCCCTGCAAGGCATCTATGGTAGGAGGTGTGCCGCGCCGCAGGGTATCGACCAGGTTCTGGAAGATATAGTGATGGTTAGCAGCGCTGCCCTGGTAAGGCCCGTAAAGGTTAGGAGGATTGGCCGGCGGAAGCTCCGGCATCTGGTAATCTGCGATATGGCAGTAATCCACCTCATTCATGTATTGCCCGGCCACGCGCACAGAACCCCGTTCTCCAATCAGCGTGATGCTGCTTTCCAGGTTACGGTCCCACACACTGGTGCTGAAATGCAGGCTGCCCAGTGCTCCGGAATCTTTCAGGCGAAACTGCACCTGCCCGCTATCTGCCAGGTGGGTGCTATGCCGGTGAGTAAGGTTATCCATCTGGGCCTGCACCTCTGCAATATCTCCCAGCAGCCAGTAAAGGATATCTATAAAGTGGCTGAACTGCGTAAAGAGTACCCCGCCGTCCTGCCGGAGATCCCCTTTCCAGCCGCCGGGGATATAATACCGGTCATCACGGTTCCAGAAACAGTTGATCTGCACCATCAGGATGCGCCCCAGCGTACCCGTGTCCAGCAACTCCTTGAGCCATAGGGCTGTGGGCGTGAAGCGGTTCTGCATCACCACAAAGACCTGGCGGCCTGCCTGCAATGCCGCTTCATGCACCCGAAGGCAGTCGGCCTCCCGCAAACCCATAGGTTTTTCAATGACCACATGACGACCACTGGCCAGCACCTCCAGCGCCTGGCCGGTATGCAGGTAATTAGGGGTGCACAGGCATACCACTTCGCACGGGGCCTGTTGCACTAACGCGTCGAGGCTGTCATAGTGCGGGGCATCTATACCCTGCATGGCCGCAGGCTGCACATCTGCCACGCCTGCCAGCCGGGTATCAGGGTGCTGCGCAATGATCTGGCAATGGCGGCGGCCGATGTAACCCGTGCCCACAACGCCTATGCGGATGGCTTCCATAGGCAGGAGCAGCTAGCGGGGCAAGAGGAAGAACCTATCCCAGCGAATGCCCCCTTCTTTAGAGAAGAAGACCAACAGAGGTTTGCCCACAATATGGTCCTCGGGCACAAAACCCCAGAAGCGGCTGTCTTCCGAGTTATTGCGGTTATCCCCCATCATCCAGTAATAGTCCATCTCAAAGGTATAGCTGGTAACCGGTTGGTCATCTATGAGGATAGTATTGCCGGCCACATTGAGCTTATGGCGCTCATATACCCCGATGATACGCTCGTAGAGCGGGAGGTTCTGTGGAGTCAGCTGCACAGTAGTACCTTTCCTGGGAAGGACAATAGGCCCCAGGTTATCTGCATTCCAGTGATAGGCGGCATGATTGGGGAAGAACGCCGGCGTATAGGGCAGACGGCCCTGCGTGGTATCGGCAGGCATCAGTTCCCTTTTGACAGTAGCTGCGGGAATAGCCGCCTGGAGCTTGGGAACGACATCCGGCGCCATAGAGATGCGCCAGAGTATGCGGTTCTTCTCCTGGTCATAACTAATGGCCTGCACATTGGCATTAGGGTCATTCTCCGGGTCCCTGTCGCTCACCGTAGGCCGGCGAAAGCCCAGTTCATGAAAAAGCGTGGAGTAATCGGCATTGGGCGTCCATACCCGGTAGGCATACTGCATGCCTCCCGGGGCTTCTGCCAGTTGTCCATTGATATACAGCTCTCCGTTCTTGATCTCCAGCTGATCTCCCGGCACAGCCACACAACGCTTGATATAGTTTTCCTTGAGGCTGGGGATCTTGTGCGTAGCCTTGAAGTCGCTACCCATCAGCTGGCGCACATCATGGGCAGGCCAGTTGAAAACGACAATATCATTGCGCTCCACATCGGTAAAGCCCCAGAGGCGGATATAAGGCAGGCGGATCCAGTCGAGATATGACTTGGCATTCACAAAAGGCAGCTTATTGTGCACCAGGGGCACTGCCAGCGGGGCCATGGGCAGGCGAGCGCCATAATGGAATTTACTGACGAACAGGAAATCGCCCACAAGCAGGCTGCGCTCCATGGAACTGGAAGGGATCATGAACGCCTCCAGGAAGAACGTGCGGATAATAACCGCAGCAACCGCAGCAAAGACAATGGCATCCAGCCATTCTTTCCAGAAAGGTTTTTTAACCTTGGGCTTTCTTTTTTTGCCAAACGGCCATAGGTACCTGCGCCAGCGCGGAGGGGTTTTCTCGGCAGATTTGTCCATGCAGATGTTACTTACAGCTTTTTACAAAGGCGCAAGCTACATAAAAAACCCTCGTCTGGTTGCCTGACTGTACAAGAGGCGCGGGAAACGGTTGAGGGCGGGAAATTGCAGGACTGCTGTTAGTCCTTGTCATCGAGGTCTTCCGTAGAAAGGCGGGTGAATTCCACATCCAGTTCGCTATCCAGTTCGGCACGGTCCTCGGCATCTACCTCTTCGGCAGCCCTGCCGGCTTCGTCTGCTACCGCCTGGAGTTCCTTCTCTCCTTCTTCAATATTATGCGCGGCATCGGACTTAATGGCCTCCTCAAAATTCACAGACTTGATCTCCGCATTCACATTATCGATAGACTTGAGAGATTCGTCATCCTTGAGAATGGGGTCATCTTCGTCTTCGTCCTCAGAAGCATAGGTCTCCACCACACCAGATTTGCCTTGCTCTGCCAGGGCGCAACAGCCTTCTCCCTGGGCATTTACACGATACCCGGTGCTGCGCAGTTCTGCCAGCAGTTTATCCTTGGTAGTGAGCTTGCTATTGTAGATGATGGTCACGGTAGAACCATTACCCACGTATGAGATACTATTGATCCCGTCAATGGTCCAAATAGAAGATTCCAGGGTGGCATGCTCACAATCCGGGCATTTGCCAATGAGCTGGAGCGAAACGCGCATGTCTTGAGCGCTGACAGCGCTGCTTATCTGGCAAATAACCAGGAATAAGAGAATTCTGAACATATCGAGTGGAGCTTACTTACAAATATAAGTATTAAATCAAATTCAATGGTTGAAATTAACTCAACTTTAACCTTGTGAAGCAATTATTGAGCCAAAAGAAATCTTTGCGTGCTCAAATTTCCATTATGTTGAATTTGAAGCAAGTATAAGCCCTTGGGCCAATGGGCAATATCCCAGGAATGCCAGGACTGGAGAGCGCCCTGTTCCAGGAGTGCGCCGCGGGTATCCAGGATCTTGTATGCAGTGCCGGGGGGTAACGGCTGACTGGCCCTGAAATGAAGCCGGGTGGCAGCCGGCACAGGATAGATCCGGCCCGGGAACCCTTCCTGGACAGTTTCGCGGCTGGCATAACGGGCGCAGGTAGCAGGATCCAGCACCTGGTAAGCGCAAAAAGCCATATACAGGTGGGTGCTCAGTTCTCCACCAAACAGCAGCGTATCGGCGTCCAGCAGGTTCTGCACCCCCTGGGGCAACGTCATATTACTGGCGGTCATGTACAAGGCCTGCAATACCAGCTTATCGGTCTTGGCGGCCCCATGCGCCGTCCATACCTGCATGAGCGCACTGGCCCACACCTGCGCCAGTTCGTAGTTATTGACAAAGGATTTACCCATCACCTGGGAATAGGTTTGGTCAAAGGTGGCCGACCGGCCGGGCCAGAAAGGGTTATGCCCGTCCCAGTTAAAAAGCCGGTCCCAGCCGTATTCATCCAGGCGCCGGGCATAGCTGGCGCAGATATAATCTGCATTCCCTTCTTCTATACCCAGCCGCTCCGTACCCGTCAGGGTATTGGGGCTGGCTGCATGACTCAGGGCGTGGCCATATTCATGGACGATCACCCCGGCATCTTCGGCATCATCCACCCCCCCGGTGCCCATGCGTATATAGGACTCTTCTCCGGCGGGCACGAAGTTGGAGTTATCTGCGGTGCTGCCATGCGCATCCACCTGCAAAGAACTATTGAACAGATTGGTATACCCCATATGCTGCACATAGCGCTGCACGGTGTCTATATGATAATAGGCATTGACATCTTCAAAACCCGTTTGCCCCCGGTGAAAATAAAAGGAATCTACGGCACTGGCAGCGGGTATCACTGCCGGTCCACCCACATTGACAATGCGGACGAACGGCCCCTCCAGCAGAAACAACTGGGTATCCTCATCATACGTCACCTGTTGCAGCTTCACCGCACGGCGCTGCGCATCCAGACTATCATTGGTCTGGTCATTATTATCGGTATAGTTGGGATGAGCGCCATAGCTGGTGCGTGCCGTGGTAATAGGATTGGGGTAGAAGACCAGGGCATGGGCAAGCGTATCCCGGGTGAGATGTAACGCCCGTGACTGGCTGTGGATCAATCTGCCGGAATGGGCATCATAGAGGCGCAGCCAGCTGTCTCCCGTGCCGGGTTCCCGTACGGTACTGATGGCCCAGACTGCATGCCAGCTACTATCCTGTGGCTGGAAGCAATACCAGGGAGCCACTTCATACAGGGGGGCGTGTCCCGATACCGTTAAGGTGTGCAGAAGCGCCGCCGGGGGCACCACGTCCGTATGAACAGGAAACGGATGTTTCAACTCCTGTACATATGGATTGACCCAGGCAGAAACTACGCGCCCGGTTTTGTCCAGGTTGAGTTTGAGCCCGGCGCCCCATAACGGAATGCCCTCATATACTTGCTGCAGCTGAATATGAGTGCCCGCCAGGCTCTGGGTGCGGACCGTTTCTGCCCATCGGCTCACTCCGCTGGCAGGCCATTGCTGCCCCACGGCCTTCTCCAGTTGCAACACGGTGGGGTACACCGGCAGGTTGGCCTCCAGCCGCTGGCACTGGGGGGCATAGTCCTGCGCCCGGGCGGGGAGGATCAGCCAGAAAGAGAGTATCAAGAAAGTGGTGCAGAGTCTTCGCATGCCTGTTCAAACGTAATAGTAGCCTCCTGAAGTGCATGGGCAGCCATCAACAGCTGCTGTTCGGGTATGTTCCATAGCTGCACGCATAGATCCGTATACACTGCGCCAACCAGCCGGGCACCCAACACATGGGCTATCTGGGTAGCAGCACTCGTTTGAGAGTACGCAAAAGTAACCTTCAGGGTTATCCGCGGCTCCCAGCGTTGCAGGCTGTTACAGACAATGGCCAGGCGGGCCGTTTCTCCGTAGGCCTGGATAAGACCCGGTATGCCCAGCTTGGTACCACCAAAATAACGGACGACTACCAGCAGTGCATGGGTAATGCCGGCAGAACGGAGCGCCCGCAAAATGGGCGCCCCTGCGCTATGCGCCGGCTCACCAGCATCATTGGCCAAGGCATCTGTTCCCAGCCGCCAGGCATAGCAAATATGGCGGCTGTCTGCATAAGTTACCCGCAGGGCCTGGAGCTGGCGGTCTATTTCGCCCCGGTTACTGACGGGGTATAGAAACCCCAGGAAGCGGCTGCCCCGCTCCTTGTATTCACTGGTGGAGCTATGCGCCACTGTCCAGGCGTCTTCCATAGGGCAAGCAAGGTAAGGAAATTGTGCCTAAGGCTCCTGCAGGGACGGTTCAGGACCTATCATCAGCAGTTTGCGGTGATGCAGGCCCCATTCTACCATAGCGCCCAGCAGACCGTCCAGCTGCCGGCCAGACTCTGTGAGGGCATATTCCACAGCCACAGGGACCGTGTGATAAACCTGGCGGCTAACAATGCCATTCAGCTCCAGTTCCTTCAGTTCTTTGGACAACATGCGCGGACTGATACCGGGAATCTCCCGCTCCAGGTCCCGGAAGCGCCGCTTGCCAAACAGCAGCACCCCGATAATAGGGAGCTTCCACTTGCCGCTAATGGCATTGAGGCTGTCATTGACCGCCAGGATAAAGCTGGCGCTGCACCTGCGGGAACGCACCAGTTCGGCAAAATGATCAGGCTGCATAAAGTCTGTCAGGGAAAAAAGGAATGGCTCATCAGTTACTATACAAATGTATAGTGCTATACTTTAGTATACTGGTAACAAAAGTATAGTATAGCGGGTTTAGCTTTGCAGATATCTTCCTATTCACCTCATTTAATTTTTTGAGAACCATGATTGTAGTTACCGGCGCCACAGGCCATCTAGGCTCAGCCACCATCGATTTTCTGCTTCGCAAAGGAGTGCCCGCCCACGAGATAGCCGTGCTGGCCCGCAGTGCAGACAAAGCGCAACCACTGGCGGCCAGGGGGGTAGAGGTCCGCACCGGAGATTATAATGACTATGGTTCGCTGGTCAAAGCCTTTACCGGGGCAGATAAACTCCTGCTGGTATCCAGCAATGACATCAGCCAGCGAAGCCAGCAACAGGCCAATGCCGTGAATGCCGCCAAAGAAGCCGGAGTGAAGCACCTGATATATACCAGCTTTGACCGCAAGGATGAAACCGACCACTCTCCTATTGCTTTTGTGGCTAAGGCCCACCTGGAAACCGAGCAGGCCATCCGCGCCAGCGGTATTCCCTATACCATCATGCGGAATACCCTGTATGCAGATATACTACCCATGTTCTGGGGAGACCAGGTGCTCTCTACAGGCATATTCATCCCTGCCGGGCAGGGAAAGGCGGCCTTCACTACCCGCCAGGATATGGCCGAGGCTGCCGCTGTGCTACTCACTACACTCGGACATGAAGGCAAGGAATACCTCATTGCAGGCAGCGAGCGCTATTCGCAGGCAGATGCCGCCGAGGCGCTATCCCGGGCAAGCGGCAAACCCGTCGTCTACCATAACCCTACGCCGGAGGCGTTTCAGTCGGCATTGACGGCGGCGGGCGTACCTGCGGAGGCAGTCGGCATGGTGCAGGGCTTTGCCCAGGCGATCAACCAGGGAGAATTCGAAGCTACCGGCACCGACCTGGAGAAGCTGCTGGGCCGCAAACCCACTACGCTGGAAGGTTACCTGAGATCGGTATACTCAGCCAACTAATCCGGGCTGAATCCTTTATGAAAAAGGCCTGCTGTCACGGTGCAGCAGGTCTTTTTTGCTATTACCCTTGCCGCATCGCCACCACGGGGTCCATGCGGGCGGCCACCAGGCTCGGCAGCAGCCCGCTCACAACACCTATACAGATACTAAGTACCAGGCCCAGCAACAGGTCTCCGGGAGCAATGACCACCGTCATACCCAGATCCAGGGCATTGAGCGCCAGCTGTGCGAGGCCGGCGAGGGCGAATAACAGTACAAACCCCAGCAGCCCCCCCAGCACACACAGGGCTACGGACTCCAGCAAAAATTGCCGGAGGATGAAACTGCGGGTAGCGCCCAGGCTCTTCTGGATGCCTATTTCTTTGGTGCGCTCCTTGACAGAGACAAACATGATATTGGCTATGCCAAACCCGCCTACCAGGAGGGAAAGCAGACTGATAAAAATACCCCCGGTATTGAGGTAGCCGAAGAGGGCATTCAGGTTCTGCATCAGGCTCTCCTGCTTATTGATGGCAAAGTCATCCTCTACGTCCGGCCGCAAACCGCGGGAAATACGCATCTGACCTATTAACTGGCTTTCCAGGGCAGCCATATGCCTGTAGTCGGTTGCCTTCACGGCAATAACCTTATCAACAGCCCGCTCATTGATATTATAGATGCGGGTCATCAGGGGATAGGGGATGAGGATATCCTCATCTGCACTGCTGCCAAAGAGGGTGACCCCGGCCTTGGCCATTACCCCGATGACCAGCAGCTCTCCTCCCTTCATGCGCACTTTCTGTCCCACTGCGGGCTGCCCGCCAAACAGCTGGCCGGCTACATTATAGCCCAGGATACACACCTTGCGCCCGCTTTGCATCTCCAGCCGGGAGAAGTCCCGGCCCTGCACCAGCGTATTGCCGGAGATATACAGGTAGTCCCGGGTAACCCCGCTGAGCGAAGCGCCCTGGACGCTTTGTCCCCGGTGCTGCACACTGACGCCATGGATCTCGGCAGCGAAATAAAGGGCATCTACATCATTCAGGTGTTGCTGTAGTCGCTGATAGTCTGCATACCGCATTTTGCGGCGGTTAAAATACTTGTACCAGTCCTCGCTGTTATCCTTCCAGGGCCAGTGGTGCACAAAGATGACCGTATTGCCCAGGCTGCTGAGGTTTTTACTGAGCGATACCTGCATGGTATTCACCAAAGTAAACACAAATGTAATGGTGAATATTCCAAAGGATATACCGAGCATGGTGAGCAATGCCCGCATTTTATACCCTTTTATACTACGCATGGCAAATCGCCACGCTTCTCTCCATAATTGCATTTGCCAAACCCTGGGTTAGTGATGTAAATTTGGGCCGTTTTTGTTGGAAATTTGCTCCGTCCGTCCTGTTCATTTACCTGTAATCCCATAGATGAAGCTATCCGAGTTTGACTTCAAGGTGCCAGATAAGCTGGTAGCCCTGCACCCCACAGAGCCCCGTGATGGTTCTCGCATGATGGTAGTACGCCGTGACACCAAAACCATAGAGCACCGCAACTTCCGTGACATACTGGAGTACTTTACCGACGGTGATGTGCTGGTAATGAACGACAGCCGGGTGTTTCCTGCCCGCCTCTATGGCAGCAAGGAACGCACCGGCGCCCCCATAGAAGTATTTATGCTGCGGGAGCTGAACAAGGACAGCCGCCTGTGGGATGTGGTAGTGGACCCTGCCCGCAAGATCCGTGTGGGGAACAAATTGTTCTTTGGCGACAATGACCTGGTGGCCGAAGTAGTGGACAATACCACCAGCCGTGGCCGCACCATCCGGTTCCTGTTTGAGGGGTCAGACGATGAGTTCTATGCGGTAATTGACAAACTCGGCCTCACACCCCTGCCAGACTACATCAAGAACCGGCGGGAAGTGATAGCGGAAGACCGTGAAAGGTACCAGACCATCTATGCCCGCGAGAAAGGCTCTGTAGCTGCGCCCGATGCCGGCCTGCATTTTACCAAGGAGATCCTGAAACGGCTGGAGCTCCAGGGTGTGGAACATACGTTCGTCACGCTGCACACCGGTCTGGGCAGCTTCCGCGATGTGGAGGTAGAGGATCTCTCCAAGCACAAAATGGATAGCGAGACCTTCACCATCCCACCTGCCACCTCAGCCATGGTAAACAAAGCCAAACAAGGCAAGCACAAGGTGTGCGCCGTGGGAGCCACCACCATGCGGGTGCTGGAAAGCAGTGTTTCCGCCGCCAAGCTGCTTAACCCCGCCAGCGGCTGGACGGACCGCTTCATCTTCCCGCCCTACGACTTCAGCATCGCCAACTGCTACCTCACCAACTTCAATCCCCCCCGCAGCACCATGGTCATGCTGGAGGCTGCTTTCATGGGCTATGAGTTTATGCTGCACGTCTATGAGGAAGCCGTCAAGAACGACTACCGTTTCTTCTGCTACGGAGACGCCCTGCTGGTACTATAGACATTTCTATTCTCTGGCGGTTTGCCGGTTTGGGTTGTATCTTTGAGACATACCTCCTGTCTCGTGAACTTTGTTGCCATAGATTTTGAAACGGCGAATCCTTCTCCCACCAGCATCTGTGCTGTGGGCATAGCCGTAGTGGTCAACGGGCAAGTGGTCAACCGTTTTGCGCGGCTGGTCAGGCCCACTCCGCACTACTACCTGTTCACACACATTCATGGCATCACGGCAGAAATGACTGCCCATGCACCGGACTTTGCCAGCCTGTGGCCCGAGGTACGTCCACTCCTGGCCAGCCAGCCGCTAGTGGCACACAACAAGCATTTTGACCGGGGTGTGCTGGCCCGCACATTGGAGTGCTATGGGCTTCCTCCGCTGGAAAGCCCCTGGCATTGTACGGTAGCCATCAGCCGCAAGGTATTTCCGCAGTTTCCCAACCACAGGCTATCCACGGTATGCCAGCACCTGAACATCCCGCTCAACCACCACGAAGCGGAGAGCGATGCTGCAGGCGCCGCACACATTGCCCTGGAGGCGCTTGCACAGCTGAAAGTGGATTCGCTGGAAGCGCTGGAAAAGGCCATAGCCCGACTGCCCGGCCCACACAAACCTCATTACTATTCCCGCAGGTGGCACGCCTAACACAGGCTCATCTTGGAAGCCTTGCCCCTGTGCAGTATCTTTACCCCTCATGGTCAAGCGCAGAACCTACAAGCTGAATGCATTACCCATCCGCAAAGAAACCTGGATGGGTCGCCTGGTGCAGCGTTACCGCAAGCGGGGCAAGCTGGCCAGGCTGCTGATCTCGGGCACTTTTGTGATCCTCACCGTATTGTTACTACCCCGCAACAGCCAGAGCGGGCATGACTATGTGGTGGGCAACATCTGGCAGGAAGACGATCTGACGGCTCCTTTTGATTTTCCCATCCAGAAAAGCGCAGAAGCCCTCCAGCAAGAGAAACAAACGATCCTGGCAGATGTGCACGAGGTATTCCTGCTTTCTAACCAGGCGGCACAGCACCTGGATGAACTGCGGAATTACTTTGCAGAGCTGGAAAAGATAGATACCGAGGACCTGGCTTCTACCGAAGACAGTATCAAACATCAGATCTCCCAGCTGCTGTCGGAACAAAAGGCACAGGTGAACGCGACCACCCTACTACTGGTAAAGACCCGCTACCCCAGCCTGCAACCGCTCCAGGAGCGCGCACTGGCCATAGCGAACTATTGCTACCGCCTGGCATTTATAGATAAGAACCCGAACATGATAGCGGGCCACATGGTCTCTTTGCGGCGCATCCCCTCGGAAGAACTGCTGCTGGATAAAAATGTGGCCGTCAATCCCGCCAGCCTCCAGAATATCGTGCTGAACAACTGCCGGGACCTGAGCCCGGAGGCTGTAGAACTGATAACGCTGGCTGTACGCACCTATGTCAAACCCAATTTCCGGTATGACCACAACCTGACACAGCAGGAACAACAGGTGGCCCTGGACCAGATCAGCCCCATAGCGGGCAAAATTCGCAAGGGAGACATCATTATCCGACGGGGAGAGATGGTAACATCCCAGAAAGACCAGGAGATCCGCTCGCTATATGCCGTGCGATATATGAACAACGGGTGGAGCCATTTCCTGTCCATGGCATTCGGGCAGTTTATCCTGGTCATCCTGCTCACCGTCATCACTACAGTATTCATCCGCCTCAATCGCTCGGAACTGCACCGCCGCCTGCGCAAAATGGCCATGCTCTTTTTTACCTACCTGTTTATGGTAGCCCTGCTCTTTGCAGTGGACGGGCTGGGGGGCAACTTCCTGGAAGCGTTTAATGTGAACCTCTACTATGCCGTACCACTGAGTATGGCCGCCATACTGGTCACCGTATTCTTTGATGACCGCGTAGGGTTTCTCAGCAATATCCTGGTAGCCAGCCTGGCAGCAGTAGCCAATAACAATAACTTCGAGATCTTCTTCATCCAGTTTGTGGCGGGCTCCATTGCCGTTTTCAATCTCAAGTTCCTGCGCAAACGGCAGCAGTTCTTCCTCACCTCCGGCGTTCTGCTCGCTGCCTACATCACCGCCTACCTGGGCTACCAGCTTTACCTCAAAGGCAGCTTCACCCAAATAAATTACCAGGTACTGGTATTACTGGTCATGAACGTATTTTTTACGCTGGCTACCTACCCGGTTATTTACATTGTAGAACGCATCTTCCGCATTGTGAGCGACCTCACCTACATGGAGCTGCTGGACGGCGACCATCCGCTGCTGAAGGATCTGGCCGTGAAAGCGCCGGGGACCTACCAGCATAGCCTGCAAGTGGCTACCTTGGCAGAAGAGGCCGCCAAAAAGATAGGTGCCAATGCCCTGCAGGTACATGCAGCCGCTTTGTTTCATGACATTGGCAAGATCTTTCAGCCGGAGTATTTTACAGAGAACCGGGGAGACGGCCCCAGCCCGCACCTGGACCTGCCTGCGGAAAAAAGTGCGGAGATCATCATCAGCCACGTCACCCTGGGAGAGACCCTGGCGCGTGACTACAAACTGCCCGAAGAGATCATTGACTTTATCCGCACTCACCACGGGTACAGCCGCGTAGAGTTCTTCTATCACAAATATCTGAAAGAGAACCCGGATGCCAACGGCAGCGGTGCTGTGGAGCGCATGTTTCGCTACCCGGGGCCATTGCCCACTACCAAGGAACAGTCTATCGTCATGATAGCCGATTCCTGCGAAGCGGCAGCCCGCAGTCTGGACAACCCCACCAAGGAAGCCCTGGAAGCCCTGGTTGAACGCATTGTGGCCACCAAGATCAATGACAACCAGCTGATACTGGCCAGCCTCACTTTCCGCGATGTGACCATCATCAAACGCGAGATCGTGCGTATACTAACCAGTATCTACCACAGCCGGGTAAAATACCCGGACCAGGTGACCGATAAGCGTAACCCCATCACAGACTAGCTGCTACTCAGATCCTGCGCATGACCCCCGCACAGCAGGCATACCGCACTCTATGTACAGAAGCGCCGGGACCGCTATTTGCGCAGCCCCGCTGGCTGGATGCCACCCTGGGACCTGCAGGATGGGGAGCTGTGGTAAACCTGGATACGCAGGGTATGCCCGTAGCGGGCCTGGCACTACCCTTGTTGCGCAAAGGTCCCTTCTCCATGATAGACCTCCCGGCATTCACCCCACATATCGGTCCGGTATTCGCTGTCCCCGAAGCAGGCAAATCCGTGAGTAACCTGCTTTTTGCCCAGGAACAGCTGAACGCACTCCTGGCCCAGATACCCCGGTATGATTATTTCTACCTGGAGCTCCCGCCCTATACGGACGGCCTGCCATTTCATGCCGCAGGTTATCAGCTGCTCACCCGGTATACCCATCTGCTGGACCTGCGCCCACAGGAAGCGGAACTATGGGACAATCTCAGATCCTCACTTCGCGGGCAACTGCGCAAAGCACAAAGGACGCTGGAAGTAGTGCCTGCTGCCCATCCGCATACGTTGTATCATTTGTTACAAGCCACGTATACACGGCAGCGGCTGCAGTTGCGTCTTACGGAGTCCCAGTTGCAACGCACATTGACAGCAATACCCGGGCAATACCGGCTTTGGCACGCTACAGATGCCGGGGGCCGGGTGCATGCGGCCCTGTGTATGCTTTATCATGAACAGGTAGCCACCATATGGATCAGTGCACAGGACTATCTGTTACGGGAGCACGCAGCCGCCTCCCTGTTACACTGGCATGCCATCTGTACTGCCCGCCAGCTGGGATGCCATACGCTGGACTTTGAGGGCAGCCTGAACCCCGGTATAGCCCGGTTCTACAGAACGTTCGGCAGCACGCCTGTGCCTTACCTTGCCGTGCGCAAGACCCGCAGCCTCGTCTTAAAAGCGCTACGATTGCTCAAGGGATCCATGCCCTAATCGTTCGTCCTTGGCAAGCAATCCCCTCCTGGCATAGCTGGTCCTGAGAAATATCTGCCGTCAACAATATTGCGCCGCACAGGGCTTTGTTACTATCTTGCCCTCATGCTGGTTAAAGCCTATGGCAGTGCCGTGAGCGGGGTTAATGCCCTTACCATCACCATAGAGGTGAACCTGGGAGGCATGATGGGTTTTGCCCTGGTGGGGCTGCCGGATAATGCCGTGAAGGAGAGCAAGGAGCGGGTGGAAGCCGCCATTAAGAACAGCGGACTGGATTTCCCGCGAGGCAAGCTGGTGATCAATATGGCGCCTGCGGATGTGCGCAAAGAAGGCGCCGCCTATGACCTGCCCATTGCACTGGCGATACTGGCTGTGAGTGGACAGGTAGACCCCGAGCGCCTGGGGCAATACATTGTCATGGGAGAGCTCTCGCTGGATGGCAGCATTCAACCGGTCAAGGGCATGCTGCCCATAGCCATCCAGGCCCGCAAGGAAGGCTATAAGGGCATGCTGCTGCCTGCAGAAAATGCCCAGGAAGCCGGTATCGTCAATAACCTGGAGGTCCTCCCGGTACATACACTGATAGAAGCGGTGGACTTTCTCAACGGCAAAATGGCCATAACCCCGGTAGTAGTGGACACCCGGGAAATCTTCGGCGCCAGCAAAGAAAGATATGCTATGGACTTTGCAGATGTGCGCGGGCAAAGCCACGTCAAACGTGCCATGGAAGTAGCCGCTGCAGGGGGGCATAATGTTATCCTGGTAGGGCCGCCGGGTGCGGGCAAAACCATGCTGGCCAAGCGCATGCCCAGCATACTCCCTCCTCTCTCCCTGCAAGAGGCGCTGGAAACCACCAAGATTCACAGCGTAGCCGGACGGCTGGTGAATGGCCACCAGGGACTGCTGGCCACCCGGCCTTTTCGCAGCCCGCACCATACGGTAAGTGATGTGGCGCTGGTAGGCGGAGGCAATGTGCCGCAACCAGGAGAGATCTCCCTGGCGCATAACGGCGTATTATTCCTGGACGAACTGCCGGAGTTCAAACGCACGGTGCTGGAGGTATTGCGCCAGCCGCTGGAAGAACGCACGATAGACATCAGCCGGGCCCGTTTTGCCGTCAGCTACCCCGCCAGCTTCATGCTCATTGCCAGTATGAACCCTTGCCCGTGCGGTTACTACAACCACCCGGAGAAGGACTGTGTATGTCCGCCCGGCGCCGTGCAGAAATACCTTTCCCGCATCTCCGGTCCGCTGCTGGACCGCATAGACCTGCATATAGAGGTCACTCCGGTAGATTTTGAGGAACTGAGCGGCCAGCAAAGCAGCGAAGAATCCAGTGACCAGGTCCGCTCCCGGGTCATCCAGGCGCGGGAACAGCAGGTCCGGCGATTTGCAGAGATGCCGGGGATGTATGCCAATGCCCAAATGCCGCCGCAGATGGTACGCGATATCTGCACGGTCAGCAAGGCGAGCGACGCCCTGCTGAAAGCGGCGATGCACCGGCTTCAGCTGAGCGCCCGGGCCTATGACCGCATCCTGAAGGTGGCCCGCACCATTGCCGACCTGGCCCAGAGCGATGCCATCCTGCCGGAGCACGTGGCTGAAGCCATCCAGTACCGGAATCTGGACCGTGAAGGCTGGGCCGGTGAGTGCTAATGCTGCGTTGCCGGGGAGAGCGGCAGCAACGGTTTTAGAGCCTTAAGCTGATTTGCGAATGACAAAAGCAGGGAAAGCCCCTTTGATCGCCCACTTCTGGGGATGTTTGTCCTCTTGCCGGAATACCCAGCGCAGAATAGCTTTACCAAAGAACCAGGGCTTTATCCATAGCTTGGTAATGCCCGGCCCCAAAGCCCGCCACTGAAAGAGCTCCAGCTGAAAGGGCCACTGCTGGCCGCGAAACCACTCCCAGGTGTGGAAATGCACATATAAGGTGGGTTTATCCGCGTCCTCGGAAGATCTGACCCTGGAAGGACGAATACCCAGCAGGCTCCGCAGCTTCCAGAAAATGCGTTTGTGCAGGAAGGCCCATTTATAAATAGCATGGTGGCTGCCCCATCCGTACACCACCACCCCCTGCTTGCCGGGCATCAGCGCACGATAGATCTCCAGGAAGGCTGTGCGCTGCTTCTCCTGGGGGATATGATAAATGGTGTGGAGCGAAAGAATGGCATCCAGGCTATTGTCGGCAAAAGGCAGGTTGGTGAGGTCTGCCAGCATATAGACACCGCGGTCACCTACCTTGGCCTGCGCCTGCTTGAGGGCAGAGATCGAAAAATCCAGGCAAATGCGCCAGCGGAATTTTTCCTGGTAGGCGAGGTACTCAGGGTACTGTACGGGTCCGGATGCGGCATCCAGCAAAAAGACACCGCCCTCCTGCGGCAGGTAACGGTTTACCCGCTGGTGGCAACGGGCCAGGTATTCGGCCGCTACCGGCCGCAAATCTTCAAACAGGTGTGCATCTTCAAACTGGCCTTCTTTGGCTTCCCACCCTATCTGGTCATAGAAACCGCGCACTCCCTGGCTTTGCTGCCCAACCAATCCTTTCTCCGTCACATGGGCCGGCAGTTGGCCGGGTTGCAGGAGGGTATAGTCCTCCAGGAAAAAGAAAAGGCCATCGTTCACGGGATACAGGTAGCGTCCGCCCTCTTCGGCAAGTGCCAGCTGCAGGGGAGCCTGCCAGGGGGTACCGTCCAGGCGCAATACCGCTCCCTGAGCAATCTGAGCATTGAGCTGTGCCAGCGCGTCGGCAACCAGCAGTTTCAGGGCATTGCCCGACTGGGGACAGCGCAGGCGAGGCACCAGCGCATCGAGCAGGGCCTGCGAGATAAGCGTTTGAGACATGGGTGCAAGTATAGGGGAAAAACGCCCCCAAGGCTAAGAGTTTTCTTTGAACCGGACGGCCAGCATGGACACATCATCGGAATTGGGCACACCCTCGCTATGGGTCTTGAGCAGGCTGAGCACCTGGGCAATGATGTCCATGGTATCCGACTCACGGCCGCCCACCAGCAGGGTCTTCACCCGGTCGCTTCCCAACAGTTCTCCACGCGCATTCTCCTGCTCTACCACACCGTCGCTATAGGTGAACAGCAAGTCTCCGGGACCAAAATGCGCAAAACCTACTTCATAGGTCTCTAT
The DNA here is from genome assembly GCA_019638695.1 of Bacteroidota bacterium. GTDB lineage: Bacteria > Bacteroidota > Bacteroidia > J057 > JAJTIE01 > JAHBTG01. The sequence continues at coordinate 21,713 of JAHBTG010000001.1, forward strand.
AGGCAAAATGCCCAGTGGGATACACCCTTTGGTAAGTTCATGTACCTCTCCATTGGGCCGGACCATAAAAGGAGGATTGTGCCCGGCATTGACATACTCTATCTCGCGCTTCACAATATTGATCTTGGCCAGGAAGAGGGTAACGAACTTCTCATTGCGGGTGAGGCGGGCAATGACCTGGTGGAGGCGATGGATATAGAGGTAAAAGCCGGCGTCGGTCTCTATCAGGGCACGCAGGTTGGCCTGGAGGTTAGCCACCAGCATAGCGGCAGCAATGCCCTTGCCTGCCGCATCGGCTATACAGATAAAGATCTCCTCATCTGACAACAGGATAATATCGTAGAAGTCGCCCGCTACTTTGGAGTGGGCAATGCAGCGGCCATAGATGTCCAGCTCATGGATGAGGTCAAAGTCCGACGGCAACGATTCCTGCTGAATGCGAGCAGCGACATCCAGCTCATTCTGAATGCGGTCTTGCTCCTGTTTTTCTTCATAAAGGCGTATCCGCTCCAGTGTAATCTGCATAAAGGAGCCCACAGTTTCTATGAAAATGAGGTCGTTCATCGTCTCTGCCTCACTCTCTGCAAAATCTGCGATCAGTATCCAGGAATCGGGGCGGTCCTTATCGCTTCCCAGAGGGATGATATACTCCGCCCGGATATGAAAAGGGAACCCCTGTTCCGGGCTCTGCACGGTAGTAATGCCCTTGACCATCAGCAGATCTGGCAGGTCTTGCAAAGCCGGGGGATCAAAGTTATAGTTACGGGCTATCTGCAGGCCGCTGGCATCTCTCAGGACCAGCAGTAGCTTTTCTACGCCCAGCAGCTGGCGGATGGTGTTGAGTACGCGGTCTATAATTTCATCGCGAGAAGAATCAGGAGTGACGGAACGCACCAGGGAGAGCATGGCCGCAGCCTCCTGCCGCTTCAGCCGCAGCAGGGTACTGGGGTCAGTAGTATTGTATTCGTTCTTATCCTGCATCAGGTCTCGTTAGCTGGGTCGGCGGCATCTCGCAAAGCCATTGCCACTAAATTAAGAGAGAGTATTAACATGACAATCGCCAATCCCGGAAAAAAGGCCAACCATTTACCATTGGCAAATAATATCTGGCTAAAGCCTTCCTGCACCATGCTGCCCCAGGTGGGTGTAGGGGGCGCCACACCCAAGCCCAGGAAACTGAGGCCGGCCTCCAGCAAGATGGCAGTGGCAAAGTTGGCGCAGGACAGGATCACAATAGTACCGGTGAGATTGGGCAAAAGGTGGCGCAAGATGATACGCCTGGGGGGCAGCCCCAGCACCTGGGCAGCCTGCACCCATTGCCGGCTGCGCAAGGCCAGTACCTGGCCCCTGATCACCCGTGCCAGGTCTACCCATATGGACAAGCCGATAGCCAGTACCAACTGCTGCAATCCTTTACCCAGTGCAAAAGCCAGCACCAGGGCAAGCAGTAATGAAGGCAGGGACCACACCACGGACATCAGCCATTGTATGGCCGCATCTACCCGTCCGCCATAGTAGCCAGACAAAGCCCCCAGGGTAACTCCCAGGGCCAGGCTTACCAGCACAGCAAGCAATCCTACCCCCATACTCACCCGGGTGCCCAGCATCAGGCGGCTCAGCACGTCCCGTCCCAGCACATCACTCCCCAGCCAAAAGGTGTGCAGGCGCAGGTGATCTGCCAGAAAACGTTCCCTAGCAGCCGGGAGGCTGGCATGGGTAGACAAGGTACCAGGAAGACCGGCATAATCTACATAGTGCAGGACGGAGTCCTGCCAGTGCAGGGATTGCGGCTGTACGGGCAGGCAGGTTTCCTGGGTAAGCCGGCCTTGCCACCAGATACCCCATATACCCTGTGACATACCGGCAGTATCCGGAAGCACCAGGAGTGTGACCGCTGAGCCGGGAGGCTGGCGCGCCGCAGCCGTTAGCTGTCTGTTGGCAGAGGGGCTATTATCCGGGAGTATCCAGTAGCCCAGGATAGCGACCCCTGTATTGAGAGACAACCACCCCAAAGCGATCATAGCCAGGGGATGACGCCGCAGGTGCCTCCAAAGGCTAGTTGCAGGCATAGCTATCGGCGGCCATTGTGCTTGAGCAGCCCCTCTTTGGTAGCCAGGTAATGGTATGCGTGCATATTGTCTGCATCATGAAAGAACGTGGGGACATAGTCCTGGGATCTGGGGTCAAAAGCCATCACCTGCACCCAGCGGCGGGTGATCAGTTCTTTGAGCTCAGCTGCCACTACGGCCGGACTACCGCCTACCTCGGATACAATGTTATCAAAGGGCTCTACGAAATAGAGCGCATCCAGTATGCGAAACTGAATATCCGTAAGCTCAGAAGCGTTCATCTACAAATTTTGAGACAAAATAATGAAGATTAGCATTTGACAATAGAGATATTACGTCTATCTTTGCCCCTCCTCCCAAGAGGATGACTCCGTAGCTCAGTTGGTAGAGCATTTGACTTTTAATCAGAGGGCCCTGGGTTCGAGTCCCAGCGGAGTCACAACATCACCTTTCACGCCCTGGTGGCGAAATTGGTAGACGCACCATCTTGAGGGGGTGGCGCTGTAACAGGCGTGCTGGTTCGAATCCAGTCCAGGGCACATACCGATAGCAAAGCAATCCACCGGGATTGCTTTTTTGTTGCCCTTACCCCTCAAATACAAACGTCACAAAGACCTGGCCAACAAAAAAAGGGCGGCCTCATGAGGCCGCCCTTCGTATTTCATATTAAGGTGCGGGGTTACCGGATAACGGTTACGTTGCCCACTTTCTCATAGTCCCGACCGATCAGGTCCTTACCGATCAGCTTATAGACATACGTGCCTTCGGGAACATCCTTTCCGTTGTTGTCTTTGCCATCCCACATTTTGTTGGAACCAGTGCTGGTATTGAATACCAGGGCTCCCCAACGATTAAAGATATGGAGTTCAAAGGAGCGGAACATATTGGGGTCCACGCCAAAGTAATCGTTGATACCGTCATTGTTGGGGGTAAAGACGTTGGGCAGCTGCACTACCTGGCTATTGATGCGGAAGGTTACCACCTCAACATCCGAACAGTTACCGGAAGGATCTGTCACGGTAAGCGTAGCCGTGAAGAATACCTGTTTGGCAGGGTCTGAGTAGTTAATGGGGAAGATTCCGCAGTTGGCAGGGTCGCAATCATTACAGTTGATCACACCGCCTGCGTCTGTCTGGATAACCCATGAGCAAGTTCCCTGGTGCGTGCTGGTATTGGTGATGGAGCTCACGGTAGCAATGTTATTGGCATCACGAACGAATACCGTAGTCGGCACGGTAGGATTATCCGCGCTGAACATGCTGAAGCGGGCATCGGGCGTGGGGCTTACCATAAAGAAGGAGGAGAAGGCCTCAATACCCGCGGGGTCAGTTGAGGAAACACGTACACGGTAATCTCCGGGTGTCACGCCAGTCAGCTGCGGGATAGAAAGGGCCACAGGGCTCTGTACGTTGTTACGGGTAAACACCACCTGGTCAAACTGGTCGCGCAGCTCCAGGTTAAACTGGTTTGAAGGACCAAACACCCCTACGGTACCAAAAGTCACATTGACGGTCTCGGTACTGCAATAGTTGGTATTATCCGTCTGCAGGTTAGTAATGCCCGTATTGAGCGCCTCTATACTACCGGAGCAATCTACCAGGCAGCCATTGGCGTCCTCCACCGTTACACGGTAGTTGTAGGTGCCGTCTGCAGCATAAGTGAAGGACGGCAGGGTAATGGTGGTATTGCTGGAAGTAAAGGCCGGCTCAGGGTTACCTTCGATAGGCTCAAAGGTTACGGTGAAAGGAGGCGTAGCGTTGCCCGGCATCGTAATGGTGGCATTGGTCACTGCCTGACCCGTACCTACATTGGCAGGCAGGTTGCAGGTCATAGAACCCAATGAACCAAAGGTGATGTTTGCAGTGGTTGCAGACAGCAGGTCTACGCAACCGCCGGAGCTGTATACAATACGATAGGTGCGGTTCTCCTGTATATTGGTCACAGAAAGAGGATTTACCCCTGCACTGGAAGGCACGGTAGTAAAACCGCTTCCCATATCCACTTCCCAGCGGTCAATGGTCACACCGGTACCTCCATTGGAGAAAACGGGAGCAATCTGTACTACTACGGCATCAGAACACACGGTAGCTGTGGGAGTGATGTTAAAGCTGGTGACAGAAGGAGAAGGTGCGATCGTCACGTTCAAAGGCGTAGCATTGGCATTGCCGCAACCATTGGAAACAGACAGCCCTACAGTACCGGCACCGGCAGCCCCCCATTGCACAATGACAAAGGAAGGAGTCACGGTTTCTACAATAGTACCTCCCGTGATATTCCAGGTATAGTTAAGACCTGTGGGAGGAGTAGCCTGGTAGGCCTCCGTGGAGTTTGCACAAGCAGACAGAGAGCCGGAAATGGTAGGCGTGGCAGGAGCGCCGTTATTTACATAGATGGTAAACGTGCGGTTGGCAGTACCACAGTTATTGGTTTCTGTGAGCGTGAGTGAACCGGGACCGGTGGCAGTATTCCACACTACGGTAGGCGTAGCGGTGTTGGCGCCGCTAGAGATCGTACCATTGGTGATGGTCCAGGCCCAAGTAGTAGTGCCGGGATTGTTCTGCACACTGTAGTTTACAGGAGTAGCGCTTTGGCAAACTGCCAGGGGACCGGTAATGTCGGATATGCGGGGGGCACCGGTTACATTCACCGTAAGGTTATTCTGGCGGTTGCCGCAACCATTGGTCTCTGTCATACGAAGCGTATAGGTACCCACTTGTAACCAGCGTACCTGTAAGTTGGTGGTGCCCTGGCCGCCTACAATGTCCCAGTTGGCACCCTGGGCACCCGGGGTGATCGTCCAGTTGTAACTGACACCAGAGCGGGAAGCCACGGTATAGCTATTGGCCAGGCCGCCGGTACACACGCTGTTTGCCCCGGTAATGTTATTGAGCGCAGGGAGCGCCTGGATCTCAATGTTCTCTCCATTATCATTATTCGTCTGGCTGCCGCCGCTGGGAGCGCTGCCCACTACACGGATACGGTAACCAGTTCCGCTGGCAGTACCGCCGGGAATCGTAATATTGATGGTATTGCCCGTGAGGTTATTGCCACTCAGGGACAGGGTACCCACAGCAGTAGGAGAGCCGAATCCGCCGGAAGCATTGGAGAGCTGGGCAGTAAATACGTTACCTGCATTCCAGGTGCCTGCGGCATTAAAAGGAATAGCCAGTGTCTGACCGGCGCACAGCGGGCTGGGCAGCGGACACACAAACGTAGTGGGGCTGGATGCACCACCCGTAGTAACCCCTTCTACACGAATCTCATCCACAGAAAGGCTCATATAAGGGCCGTTGGGCTCGTTGACGCCGTTTGAAGCCGGATTAAAGTTAAACTCAAGGCGGATCTGTTTGCCATCCAGCACGTTAGAAAGACCGGCCGCCGTGAGGTTCAGGGAATTCCAGCGCAGGGGACTTACCTGGTTGTCCATAAGATTCTGCGTGTGCAATACACTGCTGTTGCTGGCGTCTATAATGCGCATGAAAGACCCTGTAATAGCCGTGCTGCCCCAGATCATAGACAGGTTGACATTCTGAAGATTGGAGCAGTCTATGGTCTTGGTAGTAGCTACCAGCGTGCTGGAGGTCGCATTGGTAAACCACTGCGCAGAAGCACCGCTAAAAGTGGCCAGACCGGAAGCGTCTACTGTCACGTGGAAATAGTTGCTGTTAGGTCCGTTGGTTACCGTGCCCACACCTGTTTGTGCGGGAGTGGGGTTGAGCGTCTGGATGGGAGTTCCGAAAACGTCCAGGCTCATGGAACTGTAATCATTATTTACAATCCACTTGTTGTTTCCACCCAAACCGCTGGCAGACCAGGGCACCGGGGGACCAATCGTCCAGCTATCGGCCGTAAGCGATGATATAGAAGAATGAGTTTCAAAGTTCTCATAGAAAGCCACAGTAGGCGTGCCGCCGCCGCCGGTAATCAGCTGGCACTGGCAGTCGGCTATGGTCAGGTGACCGTTCTTGGTCACCACATTATTCCCCTCGGCATTCGTCACGGTAAGGGTAACGTTCTTGGCACCGGCAGTGTTGAAACGCACCTCAGGGTGTTGGCTGGTGGCGCTGGTACCGTTTACATATTCGGCCCCAGGTATATTCCAGCTCCAGCTCGTGATGGGGGGGAAGGAGGTAGAGAGATCGGTGAGTTGCAACACCGTAACGCTGCCCGTGGTGGGCGACGGCACTGTGGAGCATGCGGTGCTCTGGTAGGCCACAAAATCTGCCTGCGGGGGGCAGTTCGCCACATTGACATTAAACGTGACCGGTGTGAGGTCTACATTACAAGCCGTATTAGCACGCAGGGACACGGTATAGGCACCGTTACTGGTGAACCTTACGGCAAGGTTACCCAGGCTGTCTGCCACCACGGTATTGGCCTGGCCGCTTACTACGGTAAACCCGGTAGAGGGAGTGATACGCCATTCATAGTTGATACCTTTGACAAAGGTGCTGGTCGTATTGCGGAAAGTGACCGTCTGGTTCTTACAGGGACTTGTGATATCCCGGTCTGCAGTAATGGTAGGGTTGGTAGCCGAAGCGGTCACCTCGATATTGTCTACGTTATAAGCAGCATTGAACATGAGGTTGGTACCCGCCTGGCCCGTACGCATGCCCAGGTTACGGAAACGGAAAGCCAGGATAACGTTGGGCTGGTTGTAAAGCTCCCGGTTAAGGCCCACATTGTAGCGCACCCACGGGCCGCACTGCGGGTCGCGGGAATAGGCCACCTGGAGATCTTTGGCTGCCACAATCCAGGTAGCCCCGCCATCCGTGGATGCCAGGATACTATGGCTGTCAAAAAATTCCTGATTCTCATAGGAGAGCTCTCCCCCCAGGTATGCATCAAACGAAAGCACAATGTTACAACGGCCCACCGTGCTGAACCCATTGATCAGCACCGCCATCTGGTCAGAGGAGGGATTCACCGCAGGATTCAGTGGATTTACATAAAAGGGGAAATAAGTATCCCCGCCATCCGCCGGTTCGGTAATCTGCGAAGGCGCTTGCCGCTGCAGGACATCCGCACCATCCGGGCAAAACTCCGGCCAGGTAATATGCATGCTCTGGTTAGCACCGCCGCCGCCGCAACGCGCACCGGCGCTGGTACCGCCACTGGACACATGGCGGTTATTGATAATCCAGTAGTTGTTACACCCGGAGTTGGTCTGCGCATCCGAACCATTATAGTGCAGGTGCTGGATACCCGTGGGTGTTGGGTTGGTCAGGGAGCCGGGAGTGTCTTCCAGGCGCCACCGGCCTGCCGCTCCGGCATCATCAAAATTCTCAGAAAAGATCACTTGTGCCTGCAGGCCACTTAGGCCAAAGCACAGCAAGAACAGTGCTAGCTTACCGAATTGAGAAAATATCATTGCTAAAAGAATATTCTTGAAAGGTGTGTGCGTGAAAACAAACGATTGACTCTGTATTAAGCAATGTCAAATTGAGTGTAAATATATAATAATAACATGCGAACAAAGCGAATTGTGGTCTTGTTGCCGTTTTTTTTGTGTGAACTGCAGTTTGCTCCTCTTTTCTTGAACGGGTCATTCCACAGACAGCTGCTTTCCGGCAAGGCAACCGCACCCAAAGCACCGTCCGTTTACCAGAATCCGGATTACATACGGAGGGTGCCTGGCGCCTGCACTGACAGCCGCCCGATGGCGGCAAGATCCCTGTCATCAAAAACCCTTATCTTCGTCTATCCTCAATAGACCGTATGGCTTCCCTCCATCGCTGGTTACTTTTTTTCCGGGCTTTCAGGCTGGCAGAAGTCTGTACACTGACGGGGTTCTTCCTGGCGGGGATCTGGTTTATTCCCAACTGGCAGCAGTTATGGCGCCTGCCTGCCATGTACCTATATATACTGAGCAGCTTTTTCTTCGTACTATCCGTGTATGCTATGAACGCCTGGCAAGGGTTTGGCGGAGATCAATGGAACCCTCGCCTGTATGCTGGCCAGCAACTGCACAGGAGGTATTTTCTGCACATGTTCGGGCTAGCCAGCTTCATCAGCCTGGGGATCCTACTCTATGCGTTTCCCCGCGTGATTTATCTTCAGTTGCCCGCTTTGGGATTATGGTACCTGTATGGGCACCCCCGCTTTGGACTAAAACATATTCCGCTTGCCGGCACGGCCCTTCACCTGGCAGCGCAAGTGCTGCACACGTGTATGGCCTATGTTGCTTTCTGCGACGGCTGGCCTCCCGGCTGGGTACTTACCGGCGGAGTTGCCTGGGGGCTGTTGTTCGCAGGGGGGCATTTGTTTCATGAAGCCAAGGATAAAGACGCTGACCTGCGGGCAGGTTCATTCACACTGGCGGCTTGGATAGGCAGCCGCCACGTAGTGCGGATAGGCATGGGCCTGTTTGTACTTTCGGCAGGTGTATTCATGCTCCTAGCAGCGCAGCATACCTCCCTGATGCCGCTGGCCAGGGCACATCTCTGTGCACTGTGCATCATCATGGCAGGTTTTGGGGTGGCTACTTTCAAAGGATTCCCACCACACCTGCACACCCGGCAGTTCTCCTGGTTCTACCGGCTGGTCTATGTGCTGGTGCTAGGCAGCATGGCGTTTCGGCAATTGTTTTAGACCGCTACTCCGGCTTGCGGAGCGGCGCCTTAAAGGGATTGTTAGCAGGCGGGGTGACCGGTGCGGGCTCTTTAATATCGCTCAGGTCCAGGTCTTCATCATCGGAGAAATCCTCCAGTTCGTCAAACATCTCCTTCATCATTTCCTCTTCCTGCTCCTTGAGATGCTCTTCGCTGGGGCCTCCGGTAGTATCCCGCACGGCCTCGCTCAGGTGCATGCGGATAGGACGGTGACGGTCTGCCATTTTATTACGCTGTTCATCCGGCAAAAAGATCTCGAACTCCACCCGCCGGTTGCGGGCCTTGTTCTGAGGAGTATCGTTGGGAAACACAGGCCGGGTATCTCCGAATCCCTGCGCAGTAATGCGGTCCGCTGCCAGTCCTGTCTTGTCCATAAGATAGCGCTTCAGGTTATCGGCGCGGTCTTTACTCAGCTTCAGGTTATACCGGGGTTTACCATCGCTATCCGTATGGCCGCGAATCTCCAGGCGGCAATCAGGATGTTTCTTGATAAAGGCCACCAGGTCCTTGAGCTTGTCTTCCACGGTGGGATTGATCGTGGCTTCATCTGCAGCAAAGGTGAGTTCCTCAAACACCACGGGTTTGAGGTTGATAATACTTTCTTCAAATAAGTGAAACAGGCTGTCCTGGCTCATAGCGCCCTGGTTCTCTACCCGGAAGGCGTTCTCACCCAGGATAAGCAGCTGGTAGCGCCGGTTGTTGATGAGGTTAAACTCAAAATACCCATAGGAGTTGATGTGCAGGGGGGCTATTTCCACACCCTTGTCCAAGTCTATAGCTACCACAATACCCGTGATGGGCTTTTGTGTAATGCTGTCGATCAGGTAACCTTTCAGGCTATACACAGCATCGGGCCGGGCCTCCATGGGCATGGGGAATGAATACAGATCGAAGTCCTCCTTATTCTGCACCTGGCTTTTGGCATAGAACAGGGTCTCTGCCTTATGGTCTATGGAAAAATAATACTCATCTCCGCTGGTATTGACCAGGGGTCCCAGGTTGCGCGGCAGTTCCCAGTGATCCGTCAACCAGCGGGTGCGGAAGATATCGAAGCCTCCGAAATTGTGTACGTGGCCTGTGGAAGAGAAATACAGGGTATTGTTCACCGGATGCAAAAAGGGCGTCACCTCATCTTCTATGGTATTGACCACAGGGCCCACATTCTCTGCTTTCTGAAAAGTGCCATCCGGGTTACGCCGGCACATCCAGATATCCGTCCGGCCAAAGCCCTCTCCCCGGTTGGAAGCAAAGTACAGGATCTTCCCGTCCGGACTCAGGCAAGGATGGCTGTCCCAGTCTGCGCTATTGACCATAGCGCCCAGGTTCTCTGCCTTGCTCCATTTGCCGTTCTCCCACCGGCTGATGTACAGATCACACAATCCATAACTATCGGGGGCATTGCACCGGGAGAATATCAGCTCCGTGCCCTCCAGGTTGAGGCACGCAGATCCTTCATTGAAGGGGGAGTTGATATTCTCCGGGAATCGTTCTGCAGGCAGCCATTTCCCCGTGGCCATATCTTTCTCTGTATAATACAGGTCCTCGGACTGGCCAAATCCCAGGCCGCCGATAGCATCCATCTCTCCCCTGCGGCTGGTAAACACCAGCACCTGCCCGCTGGGATGCATAAAAGGCGCATAATCCGGTTTACCCACGGCATTGATCACGCTATCCATACGCACCAGCACCTTCTTGGGAGGCAACAGCGTATCCACATGGCGCCGGGCTTCCACTATCCTGTAATAATAGTCCAGGTTTACATATTCATTGCGGCGCGGGGCCGTGAGCGCATCATAGTGCAAACGGATGTCCCTGAAATGCTGGCTGTGATTGTTCAGCGCCAGGGCATACAGCAGCACGGCCTGGCTGGTATCCTGCAGCAGTTCATTGAGCTGGCCCAGCTTCCACAGCATATCCAGGTCCTTGTCCTGGCCAAAGTTCTTGATGCCAAACTTCAGCACATATTCCCGCATCAGGGTTTCCAGTGCTTCGTAATCTTTGGACTCCCTGCCCTCCAGAGAGCGGATCTCTCCGCCAAGTCTTTTATTTTCAAAATAGGGCAGCTTGTTAATGTTCTCAAAAGGCAGGTAGGGCTCCACAGAGGTTTTTTGCACCCCCGTGTGCTTAAGGTATACAGAGCGGTTAAGCATCAGCTTCAAATCCTGGCCATGCACATACCGGCCACAGCATGTGAGCACAAGAAGAGTATAGAGAAGCCGATGGAAACGCATAGTCCTGCCAACAATACGTAAAAATAGACATGCAGAGTTTCGCCTGCCGGGGATAGCATACACACCCGCCCCGGAATGGTTCGATGGAGATGTGTACTATAGTGCATTCAGGGCGGCCTTATACACGTCCAGCGCCCGCTGACGGGCAGCGGCATGCGGCACCATGGGTTGCGGATACCGGTGTGTGCCATACTCCGGCACCCAGCGCCGCACATATACCAGCTGAGGATCAAATTTTTGAAGCTGGCTTTCCGGATTAAATATCCTGAAATACGGTGCCGCATCGCAACCGGAGCCGGCCGCCCATTGCCAGCCGCCGTTGTTACTGGCCAGCTCAAAGTCCAGAAGCTGCCCGGCAAACCAGGCTTCTCCCAGCCGCCAGTCTATCAGCAGGTGTTTGGTGAGGAAGCTGGCGACCACCATGCGCACCCGGTTGTGCATATAACCGGTGGCAGTAAGCTCGCGCATACCGGCATCTACCAGCGGATAGCCAGTCTCACCGGCGCACCAGCGGGCAAAGTCCTCCGGACTATCCCGCCAGGGGATGCGATCATAAGCCGGCTTAAACGCCTGGTGCACTACGTGCGGGAAATGCCACAGGATCATCTGGTAGAAGTCCCGCCAGATCAATTCATTGAGGAAACTGCTGCTCAACTCCTGTGCGAGAGAGGCCACCCGTCGTATACTCAGCGTACCAAACCGCAGATGCACCCCCAGGCGGCTGGTACCCGGCTGACCGGGAAAGTCCCGTGTCCGGCCATAATGGCGCAGCAAATCATCCGGCACCTGCGGGCCGGGCCAGTCTGCCGGATGCGGGTCAAACCCTATTGTCCCGAGGCTGGGAACAGGCCGGGGTTCCGCACGCGCCAGCGCTCCCAGGTATTGCTCCACAGGATAGGGCTTCAGGTAAAACGCATCCAGGCGGGCCAGCCAGCTGCGACTATATGGGGTAAAAACCGTATAGGGCACCCGGGCTTGTGTAAGCACTTCATCCCTGGCAAAGATGACATGGTCTTTCAGTAGTGAGCACCGTACCCCGGCCTCCTGCGCCAGCTTTGCAACAGCAGTATCCCGGCTGCGGGCATAGGGCTCGTAATCTTCATTGGCATAAATGCCCTGCACGTTACCTGCAGCCAGCTGGGCCTGCCAAAAGTCTGCAGGGGTGCCATCATGCACCCATAACGTGGCGCCCTGCGCTGCATATGCAGCCTGCAATTCTTCCAGGGAATGATGGATGAAACTGACCCGCCGGTCCCGGCGCAGCAACCCGTCCAGCAAATGACGGTCAAAGATAAACACGGGCTGTACCCTGGCCCCACACGATTGTGCGTCTTTTAATGCCGCATAGAGGCCGGCATTATCGGCTATCCGCAAGTCCCTGCGGTGCCAGAACCAGATGGTACCTCCTGAAGACATAAGTCCTCCCAACAATATCGGTACCGCGGAGGTTCAAACCCTCACTGCAATTATCCCCCGGCCTGCTGCAAGACACAGAAGCTGGGTTCCCCTGCACACAGGTTAATAGAGGCCACATAGGCATAATAATGAGGGTTAGGGTTATACCCCCGGCGGGCCAGGTATTGATAGGGATTCTCTCCGTCATAGGGCGGATTCAGCGCTATCCACAGCTTCAGGTCCCAGATAGCGGCCTGCGCATTGGGGTAGCGGGCATGCCCCAGTTGCTCGCCCAGGCTATAGCTCCAGCGCTCTCCCGGGTGGATAAAGCCGAAGTAATTGTAATTGTGACGGGCCACCTCGCTTTCCAGCAACCAACCGCTCTCGGTAACAGCCACCTGGGTGAAAACCTCGGGGAAAGGCACCTCTTCCACGCGCAGGAGCTCGTAGAGCTCGCGGGCATTGTGGGGGTTACGGGCCGCCTGCCCGGCATAAGATGTAGCGGTAGCTTCCAGCATGGGTTTCCGGGGGGTCCCCGTCCAAGTGTAGAAGCTGATTCCGAGCGCAATGCCCAGGGCGACCAATGCCCCTACCTGCTCTCTTTTCCTCATATTAATCATTTAGGTCCAACCATGGTGAAATGTATAGGCAACACTTCACCCTAAAAAATCGGGGGACAAATTTAACATAATTATTCATTTGTCAAGCCATGTGATTAACATGTGCATAACAAACAGGGTTCAATAAGCCTTGTTTTTTAACAGATTTTAAATACGAGGCTATACCGGGAGCGTTACTACAGTATGGAAAGCCGGAAATAATACTGCCTGCCTTTCAATCCCACCCGCAGGCTATAGACGCCTTTAGCCAGGCCGTCCGCAGGGATTTCCAGCGTATAAACACCGGCAGTGTATCGTTTATGCACGGCAGGAAGCACCAGCTGACCCAGGTTGTTATAGCACTCCACCTGCACCCATTGATCTTCCGCAAAGTTGAAATCCAGGCTTACACCTCCCCTGGTAGGATTGGGATACGGTGAAGACACGTATATGCCGTCATCCATCCGGATCTGCGCAGCTGCGATATTGCTGTGGTAGGCCGCGCCGTCCAGGTCTTCGCGTATCACCCGGTAGTGGTACTGGGTATTGGGCAGCACCTCTTCATCCATGTGGTAATAACGCCCGGCGACCTGGCTATGCTCTGCAGTAGTACGCGAGGCAATAGGCACAAAGGGCTCACCCGGAGCAGCACGCTGGAGCACATACCGCAAGGCGCTGCTTTCCGTGGTGTGATCGCTTACCCAGTTAAGGTCTATCTGGCTATACCGGGGCGCAGCGCTCAGGTACAGGTCATCGATAGCCAGGGGCATGGTGCCCGTCACCGGCGCAAACTCCGAGAAAGTGGTCAGCGCGGCACGGTAAGGATTGAGCCCCTGCGAACAGGGCTGCCCTTCCAGTACCCAGCTACCGGTAGCAGGCACAATCGTGCGCTTCATCACCGTCCAGGGAATGGAGCCGGGGCATTGCGTGGAAGTTCCATTTAAGGGATACAGGGTGATATTATAAGTGGAAGTACCCGCCGCATGATCGGGCTCTATCGTCCATTTACCATGATTGTCCAGGATGCAGTCCTTGGTTTCATCGCATTCCGTAAAAGGTGCAAACACAGGGATTGCCGAACTGGCATAGGAGGTAAAGAAGGCATCGAGATAGGTGAAGGTGGGAGCTGCCGTAAAGGTGATATTGGCATTCTGATAACCCAGCAGGGCAGGGTCTATACCCACCGGGAAATCATAGGACTGGGCAGCCGCCTGGTCTACATGCCGGCGCAGGATACCCTGCACATACCCGGATACCGAGTGCCCGGATACTGAACCGCCGCTGATGTTCTTCACGATGACCGTATCTGCCGTACCGGTGAGGATGCGCCCGGCCAGGGTACCCCACTTGAGCGATCCACCGGCTTCCAGGGTCATATTGTCCATCAGGGTAACCGTGCTTGCATTATCCACCACCACATCATGCAGTTCTTCCGGGCCCGCATTGCGGTAATTCTGGTTGACATTGCCTACAAAGCCCAACACCCCGTTATGGGGCTCAAAGGTGCCGCTGTTCAGGAAATCGCCGCAGATAAGCAGGCTATCCGTGGCGGCAATGGTGAGGGTCATACCGGGACCTATGGTCAGGGTGTCGGCATGCGCGGTAGCGCCGGCAATGACAGGCTGGTGCGGTGCGGTAATGTCCGTAATAATGGCGTTGAGATAGCAGGTAGGTACGCAGGGCGGTGTCCAGTTATTGGGGTCAAACCAGTCTGTACTCTCCGAGCCGTCCCAGTGGAGGCCATCCGGCATATCCAGGTGTATACTGTCTATGGCCAGGCAGCCCGTGGCGGCATTAGTAATGGTAACCGTATAGGTGACAGGAGCCGTAATGGTGGCAACAGGCGTGGGACTGGAGGGGTCGTCCAATCCTGTGACAGGGGTCCAGCTATAGGTATAGGTCACGGGATTGAGGGTGAAGCCCACATTATCAATGGCCCAGTTATCTCCGGTGCCCGTATTGTGCGTAAGCGACCAGCGGAACTGGGTGAAGCTGGTGAGCGCCCCTGCAGGAATGGCCACCTGATGGACCGTCCAGTTCATATTGCCATAGCTGGCAATATTCGTCCAGGTAGTGCCCAGGTCTGTAGAGTAGTCCAGGCGCACGAACTCGCCGGCATCCAGGTTGTCGCACCCGCCGCCGCTGCCGGCTTTCAGACTAAAGTCCAGTGTGCCGCCCGAAGCCACATCCACGGGTACGGTGACCGCTTCCCGGTAACCGCCTGTACCATTAAAGAACAGCGCATTGCCTGCGGCCGAGCCACAGGTAACGGCAGGTGCTCCGCCCACAATGCTGCTCCACAACATCCCCACCGTATCGGGGTCAAAATCATCTACGAACGGCACCACCAGGGCCTGCAACTGGGTGCTGGACCCAGGACACAACTGGGTAGTGGCGGCAGAGACCACTACCGGACTAAAGCCCACGATCACCTGCACGGTATCATAAGAAGGGCAGTTGGAGATGGAGTCTGTAATGGTTACCTCATAGTAGGTGGTGCGCACGGGGTTTACCACCGTGGTTG
The DNA here is from genome assembly GCA_019638695.1 of Bacteroidota bacterium. Lineage (GTDB taxonomy): Bacteria > Bacteroidota > Bacteroidia > J057 > JAJTIE01 > JAHBTG01. The sequence goes on from JAHBTG010000001.1 coordinate 37,142, forward strand.
CCTGGGTGGGAGAGACGATACCGGCAGTGCCGCCTTCGGTGAGGTTGCGCCAGCTATACAGGTAAGGGTCGGCATTGGGAATGAACCTGATGTCATCAATAGCCCAGTTACCCGCATTGTTATTGTCGTTGTTATACTGGTAGAAGCGGAACATCGTGGCATTGGTGCGGGCTTCATCGGGAATAGGCAGGCTGTGCGCCAGGAAACCCGAAGAGGTCACATAGTTCACCTCCAGGTCTACCCAGGTGGCGCCAGCGTCTATCGAATACTGCACATACACCTCTTCCTGGGAAGGGATGATATCTATCTGCTCGCAGGGCAGCCCGGCATTGCCCAGGCGCATATTGAATACCAGGTTGCCTCCCGTAGCCGTATTGAGGGCCTTGGTGGTAGCTGAGCGTACCGGATTGGGGTTTCCGTTGAAGTAGAGGGCCAGGGTACCCGAACTGGCACCACAGCCCGTACCGGCAAATCCCCCGGTAATGTCCGACCACATGCCGGCATCTATACCCGGGTCAAAATCATCATCCAGACCGGCCACTTCGGTGGTCAGGGTTGCAGAGGTACCCGGGCAAAGCACCACGGGCGTAGCGGTAGTGGTGATATCGAAAGCCTCCGGGTCAGGATTATACGGGTCTATCGAGTCCGTACCGGAACAACCGGTGAGGGTGTTGGTCATGGTAACCGTATACATCTGCGGGCCTGTTACGGGGCTTAGCCGGGGGTTTGGCAGTGTAGGGTCATCCAGCCCGGTAGCAGGGGTCCACAGCCAGGTATAGGACAAGGGATTCACGGTAATGCTCACATTATCGATGGCCCAGTTATCTACCTGGTGAATGGGCATATTGTCCGGGGGTCTGCGCTGGGCGGGCGAACTGGAATCATGCTGCCACCAGCGGAAGATCGTACAGCTGGTTTTGGCCGCATCCGGGATAGCCACAGTATAAGAACCCCAGGCGGTGCTGTTGGTGCCCACCCGGTCGCGGATCTCTATCCAGGTAGCGCCGCCGTCTATGGAATAGCCAAAGTACACTTCATCATTGTGGTCTGCTTCCACATCATTGCAGCCCGTAGCGCTGCCGCCGTCACCACCCACCCGCATGCGGTAGGTGATGGTACCGCCGGTGGACACATCCAGCGGCCTGGTCTGTATGGAACGCAGGCTTAGCAGGCCGTCAAACATCATGGCAAAGCCGGAGACGGAGCCGCAGCGTTCCAGCGTCACACGTCCGCCATTGATGGTGCCCCACAACCGGGGATCATAAGTGGGGTCAAAATCATCACTGAATACCTGGGCCACGGTGCGCGCCTGCAGCTGGGTCTCTCCATCCAGGCACACATAGGCCGGCTGGGACAATGCCTCCACCTCCATATCGCAGGGGCCCAGGGTAACGGGTACGGTGGCAGTGCCTGTGCAACCGGTATTCGTGTTGGTCACCGTCACGGTATAAGTAATGTCAGCCGTTACATTCGTGGCGGTAGGGTTAGCGATCGCAGGGTCGTCCAGGTAAGTGGCAGGACTCCAGCTATAGGTATAGGGAATGGCTGCGGGAATGATGCTCACATTGTCCAGCGCCCAGTTGGCGTCATTGGCCGCATCCTGCGCGGTCTGCCACCAGCGGAACAGGGTATTAGGGGTTTGCGCCCCCGCGGGAATAGCGGGGTTAAAGGTTGTCCAGCCGATGTTGGTTGCATGGGTGGTAAGGGTGGTCCACACACTGCCCCCGTCGGTACTATATTGGAACAAGACGGATTCGCCGGCCTCTATATTGTCACAGGTGCCGCCCCCGCCTACACGCAAAGAATAGCTCACGGTACCCCCGGCAGATACATCCAGCGGATAGGTGCGGGCATAGCGCGGAGCCGGATAGCCATCGAAATACAGGCCATACCAGGCAACGGCGCCGCACCCTTCATATACCTGGGTGGCATGGGTGATCCGCCCCCCGTCTATGACCCACAAAGCAGAGTCTATATCTGGGTCAAAGTCATCACTAAAAGCAAAAGCGCCTGCAGTGGCGGTCATCTGGAAGCTTCCGCCGGCACAGATCTTTGACAAGCTCCTGCGCACATTCACGTCAAAACCGGAGGGAATGACGATAGTGCTGGCCGTACCCTGGCAACCGGTAATAGGATTAGTCACGGTGACGGTATAGGTGGTCTCCGTACCGGGGCTGGCCACAGGATTGGGAATGGCAGGATCGCTCAGCCCGTCTGCAGGCGACCAGCTATAGGTGTAGGTAATGGAAGCGGGCACTATGGCCACGTTGTCCAGCATAAACACATCTGCTGCGTTGGAGTTCTGCTTGAACTGCTGCCAGCGGAAGCGGGTGCTGCCGGTTTGTGCCGCAACAGGGATGGGCACGGAATAATTGGCCCAGGGGAAGTTCATGTTCTGGGTCAGCGGGTCGCCATAGGTGGCGATATTCACCCAGGTATTGCCGCCGTCTACAGAGTATTCCAGGAAGACCAGCTCGCCGTCAAGCCCATCCGGACCATTACACGGCTCTGAACCGCCGGTACCACCTATCTGCATGGCAAAGTTGACAAAACCCCCGGCAGATACATCTACGGGAATAGTAGCGGCATAGCGGGCAGCATTGCCGGTGCCCGGACCGGTGAACTTGAGGGCATTGCCGGACATAGCACCGCAATTGGTAGCCACAGCGCCGCCAACAATGGTATGCCAGACACTGGCATCTACGGCAGGGTCAAAATCATCGCTCACCACACGGGGCGTCACATTAAGCTGGGAGAATGAGGCCGGACAAACGTTACTGAACACATTGGTCAGGTCCAGTACCAGCTGCGTGGTCGTTACCGTGATGACATTGGTATGCTGCACTTCGGTGCAGGTGAGGTCGGCAGCCTGCCTGCGATAGTAGGTGGTTTGGGTAATGGCAGGCGGGGAAAGGTCGGGCGTATCAGAAGCGGCAAAGTCCGTCCAGGGACCGGACGGGTCATGCGCCCATTGCCATGTATACTCAATAGGCCCCCAGTGGATACCGGCAGCGCGGTCGCCCAGGATGATCACCGGGACAGTACCCGCACAGATCACCTGGTTGGCAGCTACCAGTGTACCCGGATCCAGGCGGGGTACGGCAACCATCAGGGTATTGGAGATACGGTCGCATTGCGTAACATCGGCATCCATGACCACACGGCGGTAGTAAGTGGTATCTGTCAGTACAGGGGGCTGGTATTCCGGTCCGTAACCATTGGTTACTGTGGGCGCACCAGAGGCGATATATACATTATCCAGCATAAATACATCCGCCGTGTTGGAATTCTGTTTGAACTGCTGCCAGCGGATCTGCGTAGTGGCGGTGCGGGCCACCGGAGGAATAGGCACGCTATAACTTGTCCACGGAATATTCATGTCATTGGTGAGGGGATCGCCGTAGGTGGCGAGAGTATACCAGTTGGCACCGCCGTCGGTAGAATATTCCAGGTATACCAGTTCCCCGCTGGGCCCGTCCGGACCGTTACAAGGGTTTGCGCTGCCGGTGCCGCCCATAGCCAGGGCAAAGTGGATACTGCCGCCATGCGTCAGGTCCAGACTATTGGTCCGGGCATAGCGGGCGGCATTGCCCACGGCCGTACCTGTGAACTTAAGGGCATTGCCGGATAACGAACCGCAGTCCGTAGCAATGCTTCCCCCCACAATACTCCCCCACTGCACAGGGTCTATATCTGCGTCAAAGTCGTCTTCCATCAGGCCGCCCGGCACACTCATCCAGGGACCTGTGGGAGAGGCGCTCTGTTCCCAGCGATAGATATAGTTGCCGGAGCCCCCGGTGGCCGGTGCCGTGGAGGTGAGTAAAGCCGGCGCGGTATTCCAGCAGATGGTCTGCGGAACCTCTATCACACCGGGATCAAGCACAGGATTGACCTGTATATTTACTGCCCCTGTGCTCACACAACCCGTAACCGGGTTGGTAACTGCAACAGTGTAAGTAGTGGGACTTGAAGGGGTGGCTACAGGGTTATAGATGGTAGTATTGTCCAGCGTAACCGCAGGCGTCCAGCTATAAGTATAGGGCACAGGTGCAGGAGTAAGCACCACGTTGTCCAGCGCCCAGTTATCATCCGTACCTGCCGCCCCGCGGGTCTGCCGCCAGCGTAGCCGGGTAGCATTCGTCCAGGCCCCGGCAGGAAGCGCAAAGCTCTGGCTACGCCAGCCGGTGAGGTTGGTATTAAAACCTGTAGCGGAAATCGTATGCCAGGTAGCGCCATTATCTATAGAGTATTCGAGCACCACTTCTTCCCCCGCCTCCGGGCGGTCGCAACCACCTATGCCATCCCCTATGCGGATGTTAAAGGTCAGGCTACCGCCATTGCTGACATCTAGGGGAATGGTGGTAGCCGAGCGTTCCGCCACCGCGCCGTTAAAGTTAAGGGCGTCCAGGTTCACGGATGTGCAGGGCGAGATGCCCACCACGCCCCCGGCAACACTCTGCCAGGCATCGGTATCCAGGCCAAAATCAAAATTATTATTTAGCGGCCGGGTTACCACGCTCAGCTGTGTGCTGCTGTCTGCACAACTGGTAGGGAAAGCTGCCGTGGTACTCAGTGCAAACGTATCTGCACCGGCCATAACCTGCACCGTCCGGGTACCGCTGCAATTTGTGGACGTATTAGTCACAGTGACGGTATAGGTAGTGGTAACGGCCGGGGTAGCCACCGGGTTGGCTATAGCGGCATCATTCAGGGAAACGGCAGGAGACCAGCTGTAGGTATACTGGGTCGTATTGGGTACAATGCTGATGTCGTCGATCGCATAATTATCGCCCCAGCCGGCATTGTGGGTATGTGTCCACCGAAACTGGGTGTAGCTGGTGCGTGCTGCCGGCGGCAATACCAGGGAATACAGGTTCCAGGCGGTGCTGTTGGTGCCATAAGGCCCTCCCAGGGGATTCCAGGTAATACCCCCGTCCGTGGAATAGACTACGGATACGCCTTCGCCAGCTTCCATATCGTTGCAGCCTGTGGTACTGCCGCCATCGCCGCCCACCCGCATACGGAAATTCAGGGTGCCGCCATTGGCCATGTCAAAGGGCTGGGTAGTGGCCTGGCGTATAAGCAGGGTCTCTTCATCGAACATCAGCGCATTGCCGCTTTGGGCCACGCAGCGTTCCCGGGTAACGCGCCCGCCTTCTATGGTTTGCCACAAGCCGGGAGTGAGGCCCGCGTCAAAGCTCTCGGAAAATACATGGGCCGTAGCCAGCAGTTGGGTGGAGCTGCCCGCACATACCTTGGGAGTGGTGGCCGTGGCCAGCACGGTGATATCCCTGTTAGATACGGCGACATCTACCGTAGCCGTATTGCTGCAGCCACTCTGCCGGTTGGTCATCGTCACGGTATAGGTGCGGGAAGCGGTGGGCGTGACGGTAGGTTCGGCCAGGGTAGGATCATCGATCTCCAGGTTGGGCGACCAGCTATACGCATAGTTACTGTCCGGAAGCGCATGGGAGGTGATGACCACATTATCTATGGCAAAGTTGTCCGCCGTATTGGCATTGTTATTCTGCCGCCAGCGGATCTGCGTGGTGGTGCTCCAGGCCAGTTCCGGCAAGGACAGGGACAGGTTGGTCCAGTCCATATTGAGATAGGGCCCGCCGAAGACCGTCCAGGTAGCGCCCAGGTTCGTAGAAAACTCCAGGTAGACCTCATCGCTGGCGGCCTCCAGGTTATCGCAGCCGCTGCCGCCACCCCCGCGGTAGCTGAAGGCCACAGTGCCGCCGGTGCTCAGGTCCATAGGCCAGGTGGTGGCACGGCGGTCGCTGGTGCCGCCCGTGAACTTGAGGATATTGCCTGTAATAGAGGCGCAGTCCGTAGCAACCACCCCACCCACTACGCTCTGCCACACCGAAACATCGGGGGTACCGGACGTAAAGTCATCCGCCTGCCGCAACAGAGCATGCACCTGCACGCTGGCGCCGCTACACACCACCGCATTATCTATGATAGCCCTCACCGGCAGGGGATTGTTATCCAGGGTCACCGCCACCATATCCGTGCCCGAACACTGGGTGGCGGTATTAGTTACCGTCACGGTATAGGTGGTATTCGCAGCGGGGGTAGCCACGGGTGTCGGGGAAGTCGGATCATCCAGCGAAGCGGCAGGCAACCAGCTATAGGTATACTGCTGCGCCGGAGCTGTGATCGCCACATTATCTATGGCCCATTCATCTGCATTACCGCCGCCTGCATTGTATTGCACCCAGCGAAAGATCGTATGACTGGTCTGCGCGGCCTCAGGGATAGGATAACTGTAGTTTACCCAGGCGGGGTTATTGGGAATGTACTGGTCTATGGTTACCCAGGTGGCGCCATTGTCTACCGAATATTCCAGGTTGGCATGGTCGTTCTGGCCGGCGTTCTCATGGTTATCGCAGGCGGCGCTGCCGCCTATGCGCAGGCTAAAGGCAATCGTACCACCCTGCGGCACATCCAGGGGGACGGTCTGGGCTGCCCGCAGTCCGGCATTGAGCGTAAAGGTGAGCGCATTGCCGGAGATGGAGCCGCATTCAGTGGAAGTGAGCACGGCATTGGTGACATTCCCCCAGAGGCTGGGGCTCAGGAAGGGATCGAAATCATCCGAAAGGTCATTGGGGATCACTTTCAGGTACGTAGTCCCCCCGGTGCACAACGACGGAAAATCTGCCACGGCATACACCCCGATCGCCTTGTTATCCACCCTCACGGTGACCGTAGCGGAATCCACACACCGGGTAGCGGTATCCGTCATGACCACGGTGTAGGTGGTAGTAGCGGCTACGGTAGCGGTGGGTTGTGGAAGGACGGGGTTATCCAGGCCGGCAGCAGGCGACCAGCTATAGGTATACCCGCTTGCGGGGACAGGCGTGCGAACGGACACGTTGTCGATAGCAAAGTTATCGGCCGTATTGGCATTATTATTCTGCCGCCAGCGGATCTGGGTGCGCTGTGTTTGCGCCCCGGCAGGTAATACGATCGAATAGGGCACCCAGGCTGTGCTGTTTGCCAGGTAGGGGCCGCCCAGGGTAACCCAGCTGTAGCCATTAACGCTGTACTCCAGATACACTTCATCGCTGGACGCTTCCAGGTCATTGCAGGGACTGCCCCCGCCATCGCCCCCCATGCGCATGAGGAAACGGAGCGTAGCGCCCTCGGTGGTATTCATGGGCATAGTGGTGGCCCGGCGGTCACCCGTACCACCGTTAAAGTAGAGCACATTCCCTGTGGTAGATGCACAGGTAGTAGTCACTGTAGCGCCCTCTATACGCTCCCATAATCTGCCGTTGAGTGCGGCGTCAAAGTCATCATTCAGGTCCAGATAGGCCGCCAGCCGAGAAGCGCCACCAGCGCATACGATAGGGGTCTGGGCATTGGCCGCGGCGGGCACCAGCCGGTTGCCCATGTGCACGGTGGTGGCGCCGGTACCGGTGCAGCCGGTTACGGGATGGGTTACCGTAAGGGTAAAGGTGGTAGGCGCCACAATACCGCTGGCGCGGGGTGTGGGACTATTGGGGTCGTCCAGCAGGGCGGCTGGCGTCCAGCTGTAAGTATAAGCTTGTGCAGGGGCATTAACCTGGATGTAAACATTATCCAGCATCCAGTTATCGGTGGTGGTCTCGTGGTTTTGCTGCATCCACCGGAACATCGTCTGCGCCGTTTGTGCAGCGGGAGGTATGGCCACCGCAAACCGGTTCCAGAACAGGGCGCCATTCCCATAGGTGGCGCCGATAGTGGTCCAGCTAAGACCACCGTTGACGCTGTATTGCAGGCTAACATTCTCCGCCGCATTATCCATATTGTCGCACCCGCCCAGGGTACCGATACCCAGCACAAAATAGACGATGCCTCCACCGGACACGTCCAGGGGTCTGGTCTGCGCCTGGCGGGTGACCATAGTACCGTTAAAATAAAGACCCTGCCCATCATAGGGTACACAGCCCATACCGGCGGCACCGCCGTCTATAAGGTTCCACATGCCCGGGTCTACCCCTGTATCAAACTTGTCTGCCATACCAAAGCCCGTCCGCAAGACAGTAGCCCCCCCGGAACAAAGCGAATCGTGATCTGCCTGTACGAATACAGAAAGCGGCCCATAAAGGCATTGGCTCCTGGCTGTCAAAGAAAACCCGAATAGCAAAATGACAAGAAAAATACCTTTTTTCATAAGAATTGCAACAGCATACAGCCAAAGACCGATGGCCGAATATACACCATTAATTAAAATAGAGGAAATCTTACATTAACAGTATATGTGTATAAGGTATTATCCGACTTACCTGTATAGCGAGAAGATCTGCGCGTGGACACTCATCAGGATGATTTGCCTGCAGGCTTGGGCAGCTTCCATTCCAGCGGCATCCGTAGCTGTAACACAATATTGCGGCCGGGTTCGGGCAGGTTCAGGAAGCGGTAGCGGCTCAGGTGATGGAAATACCGCTCATCCAGTGCGTTGTTGAGCAGGAAAGTCCATTCCAGGGCCTGTCCGTGCACCTGCACACGGCACCCCATCCCCAGGTTGAGCAATGTATAACCGGGGGTAGCCCGCTCATTGCGGTCCGTGCGGTGCTGAGCATCCACCTTCTGCCACTGGAGGCGGAAGAACAGGTCCTTCAGCCAGCGAAACGGGGTATCTCCGTGCAGTTCGGCTTCCAGTTGCAGGCGATTGGGCGGCATAAAGGGCAGCGGCAGGTACTGGCGCACATTCTGTCCATGCAGATACATATAGGCCCCTCCCAGGTGCAGGTGCTTGCCCGGGTGCCAGTCTGCAGTAAGCTCGCCGCCGCCTATATAGGCCGGACTTTGCCGGAAGCGGTATACCTGGTCGCCATCGGGCAGGCGGGAAAACTCGGGCATGGCTGCCAGGTAAATGTAGTTGGCAAAGTAGTTATAGAAGGGGGTAAGGCTAACGGCCCACATCTTGCGCTGTACCACCACGGCGAGGTCTGCCTGCACGCCCCGCTCCACTTCCAGGGCAGGGTCTCCCTGTTCATGCCGGAAGGTGCCGTGGTGTATTCCATTGGCTGTGAGCTCATAGGCCTGCGGGAAGCGGAAGTAGGTGCCCACATTAGCTTTGAGGTTCAGCCAGGGGCGCAGGAACCAGGACAGCCCCCCTGAGCCGGACAGGTTCTGAAAGCTTTTATACAGCGCAGGCACATACTGAGTGGTGGAATCTATACGATTGTTAACGATAAAATAACTGCGGAAGGACTGCACTTGCAGTTGTCCGGCATCCAGGCGGGCGCCCCCATTCAGGTAAAGCTTGTCCTGGCACAAGGCCCATTGCTGATAAGCAAAGACCCCTATCTGCCAGCTCTGGAAAGGGGCGAGCAGAAATTCAAAGCCGTCCCGCCGGTTCTGCTGCTGCATACCGCTGAATCCCACCACCCCGGAGCTCCCCTTCAGCCAGCGGTGGTGCAGGCGAATATTGCCGCTGAGGGTAGCCAGCCGCAGCTCATGGGCCAGGGAACCCCCTGCCGCCGGACGGCCATGTGCGTGCGCCAAAGACAGTTCCTGGCGGTGGTTATACTGGTAACCCAGGTCCACATCCAGCCACTGCCTGCCCAGCAGCAGGCTGGTATTGCTCACCACTTTGTAGTGACGGGTATGCTGGGCAGGCAACTGCACGTCGCGGTCATTGCCGTCATCCCGCAGGGCATAGGCCGTGGGCATGCCCACGGCACCCATAAACAGACCCGCCTCCTGGTCATAGCTGCTGATATGCACATGAGTATGGCCCCATTTGCCATGATACCCCAGCATGCCGGCAGCATGCCGCTCTCTCCCGGCGGTATTCTTGAGTTGTCCGTCCACCAGCGGAAGCACAAACCGGTTATAGGTAAAGCTGGCGGCGGGCAGATAATAGTCGCCATAGTTCTGGTCGCTCAGGCGCAGGCGGCCCACCCACCGGCCCCGGTGTGCAGCCACTTCGCCACTGACTATCCGGTTACGGTTGACAGACTGGTACCCCATTTCCAGTGCGGTGCGCAGGTGGTGGTCCGGCACTTCCGGGCCGGGCAGCAGCTCCACCACGCCTCCAATGGCCTCCGGACCGTAAACGAGTGTGGCCGGGCCGCGCAGGATCTGTACCTGCTGGGCATCATAGGGATCTATTTCCACACCATGGTCCTGCCCCCACTGCTGGCCCTCCTGCCGCAAACCATATTGTACCACCGCCACCCGGTTAAAAGCCAGTCCGCGGATCACAGGCTTGGCAATGCCCGTACCGGTGCTCATATAGGCAAAGCCCGGCGCGGCGCCCAGGGTGTGCATGAGGCTGCTGCCACGGCTGCGGCGCAGCCACTGTTCATCCGCTTGAAACACGGCTACAGACTGCCGCCTGGCCTCCAGCTTGAGTTTATCGGCCTCCACGCGCATAGCATCCAGCTCCAGCCGCACTTCTGCCAGCACCAGTTGCAATGTCAGGGTATCAGCGCCGGAGGTCTTACCCTTCAGGCTATCTGCCAGGGAAAGGGTGCGGGCAAGGGGACGGTAACCAGCCAGCTCCACATGCAGGTGATAAGCGGCCACCCGCACACCGGGCAGCAGGAAATGCCCCAGTGCATCGGTCAGGGCTCCCTGGTGCGTCTCATGCAATTCTATTTGCACCCCCGGCAGCGGCTGGCCGTGTTCGTCCTGTACTTGGCCGCGCAGTACCACCGTTTGGGCACACAAGCCATGGGCAAATAGCCAGAGTAGTAACAGGTGTGGAAATGAATGGGCCAAGGCAATTGCAACAGAATTGCAAAAATAGACATTTAGGCTGAGTCTGCCGGTGCCAGAATTCTGAGAGAATCTTTATTACATTATGGGTAAAGATATCAGGGCTTTGTCTACTTTTGTGCCTTATAGAATTTGTTATTGATATGACAAGACTTTTATACTTACTACACTTGCTACTGCTTTCCACATTCGTCTCCACCCAGGGTCTTGGGCAATGTATGTTGCTGCCGGTCTCCCTGGAGGACCGCGTCAGCGGTGCAGATGCCGTGATAGAAGCCCGGGTAATAGACGCCAGGCCCTTTGTGCACCCTGCCAATAACATTATACATACTGCCTATGAGCTGGAGGTATACCGCAGTTTCAAGGGCCACACGCAAACCCGCGCCATACTGGTAGCCGAAGGCGGGCAACTGGGAGACCGCTGGCATGTGGTGGATCCGGGTGTTCAGCTGACCATAGGCCAGACAGGGATTTTTACCCTGCGCAAAGACTATGACCTGCTGCCTCAGGGCACGATTCCTGCATACACGGCATTTGCAGGCCCCCAGGGAGTGATCACTTATACCCCGGACCGCAGCGAAGCTTCCGATGCGTTCACGCATTATACCAACCTGCGGGAGGACCTGTTCGCCCGCATCACCAAAAAGACGGGCAAGTCCTATCATGTCATCCTGGGCAGCGCCCAGAGCCTGATCATTGAAGGCGAAAATGACCACCTGGTGCCACCTGCACCCATCCGCACCCTGGCTGCGCCCGGCATCACCAGCTTTAGCCCGGGAACGGTCAATGCAGGCACAGGGGCAGTGCTTACGATCACGGGCACCAACTTTGGCACCTACAATGTATCCACCTCCAAGGTGCGTTTCCAGAACGCTGACCTGCTGCCCGGCAACTATATAGATGCGCTGGACCTGGACATTGTCAGCTGGACGGACACCCAGATAGAAGTGGTGGTGCGCTCCCGTGCCGGGACCGGGCAGATACAGGTATCGAACGCCGACGGCACCGCCACCTCAGTTGCATCGCTGACCGTTAACTATAACCTGACCAACCTGGTGCAGGCCGGTGTGCCTTTCCGTGTGCACCTGGCCGGCCCCAGCAGCGGCGGCTACCTGTTCCGGTACAACACTGACTTCGAAGCCAATGCTGCGGCCAAAGCCTCCTATGAGCGTGCCCTGCAAACCTGGCACTGCAATACCAATTTTCACCTGGTAATGGATGCTACCACCACTGCCCTGACCTGCCAGGCAGATGAAGGCACCAATATCATTGCCTTTGAAGACATTGCCACCTGCAACCGGGACTGTGGAGTGCTGGGGGTATCCTACAGTTATTATTCCGGGTGCCTGGACGGCGGCGGAAACTTCGTGTGGTACCTGAAAGGCAACGACGTGATCTTCAAGGAAGACGGCACCGTGGGCAACGGCCCCTGCGCCATCACCATCAACTGGGAATACGGCCCCGGCATGCCCAGCGTGGGAGAATCTGACTTTGAATCCGTAGCCGTGCATGAACTGGGCCACACGCACCAGATAGGCCACGTGGTGAACCCTGCCCTAGTCATGCACCGCAGCCTGACCACCGGCACAGCGCTCCGCACCGTATCAGTGGGCTCCGACGTAGCTGCGGGCCTGGATATCATGGCCCTGGCCGCCACGAACGAGGTAGCCGCGTGCGGGCAACCCCAGCACACACCCATCAGTCCCACAGGCTGCTCCATTCCCCGCATTAACTTCGCCTCCGCCACCCTGTCCGCCCCCGAAGCCAACGCCAATACCGACCTGGGCGGCTGCCGCTCCTACCGTGCCTACACGGTGAACATGAACATCTCTGCGGCACCTACAGGGGACGCCGTTCTGAGTTTCAGCCCCGCGGGCAGCACTGCCGTGAGCCCGGCGGATTATGCACTGTATGACGCAGCCAACACCGCTGCGCTGACAACCCTTACTTTCCCTGACGGCGGGACCAGCAGCCAAAGCTTTACCTTGCGGGTATATGACGACCAGGCGGTGGAAGGACCCGAAACCCTGCTCCTCAACTTTTCCATAGGAAGCGGCACAGATGCCCTGAAAGGACTGAGCGCCGATACCGCGCTCACGGTAACCATCGGAGACAATGACCTGCTGCCGTCCGGCGGGGTGAACACAGTGTATAGCGAAGATTTTGAGGGAGGACCCTTCCCCAGCATACTGCCCACCAACTGGACTTCCCTGAATTTCTATGGCGCAGCTACCAACCAGTTCTCTGCCAATACCACTCCCGGAGATGCCATATCAGGGAATTACAGCCTGCTGGTCTCCACCAATATACTTACGTTCACACCCCCTTATGCCTACGATGCCGCAGAATCTACGCTCAAAGCGGCCCGCACCCCACTGATCGACGGCAGCAGCGCCAGTGATATGAAGCTTGCTTTTGACTGGAAATGTGTGGGCAATGCCGGCGCCGACTTTGGACTGGTTGCCTATTCGCTGGCAGCCACTCCCAACACGCCGGTGATCTTCAACAATAACCTGCACAGCCAGGCCACTGCCCGCCGCGATACCCTGAACCTGCCCTCAGCGCTGGACGGCCAGTCCTTCTACCTGTGGTTCGGTTTTGGCAGCGATGGTCTCGGCACCGCCAATATGCCCCTGATGGCGGACAACATCCACGTATTCGAAGGCACCGCAGCGCCCACCGTGCAGGACGCCCTTGCCAGTGTAGACACCTACCTGGGCCCGAATAGCACCGTAGCCGTGTACGACGCCGGCAAGATCCTTTGTGTGATAGAGAACACCTCTGCGCATGACTATGGCTGTACCACTGTGGCCATTGACCGCGCAGGTGCGGGTGCTGTCGCGTTCCAGAAAACGGATGCCAGCACCTTTGCCACAGAAAAGACATTGCTCATTACCCCCGCCAACAACAACCCCACCGGCAGCTACAACCTGCGGGTGTATTACTCCGAAGCGGAAGTAGCCGGCTGGGAGACCGCTACCGGGAATGACCGTGCAGACCTCACCCTCTTCAAAAGCAAGGCCGCCATCAGCAATGTCAACCCGGCCGCACCCAACCCGCCTACCAACCCCGGCGGAGAAAACACCTATGGCACCAGCCCGATAGCCGCTACTTATGCCGGCGGCATTGGCTATAGTGTGCAGGCCAGCTTTGCCACAGGGTTCAGCGGTTTCGGCGGCGGACTTCCGGACCCGGACGGCCCGATTGGTCTGGCGCCCCTGAGTCACGACCTCAACCTGCGCCTGAGTGCATTTGACACCCAGCAGGACGGCATACTCCTCCGCTGGACGGACAATGACCCCGGCCACACAGTAGCGTACCAACTGGAGCGTACGGATGCCTCCGGCAACCTGGCAGCCCAGGCAAAGGTGCAGGCCACCGGTGCAACCACCTATGAATACCTGGACACCCAGACACTGACCGGCCGCACCAGCTGGCGGGTGAAACGGCTGAACCCAGACGGCGTTGCCAGCTATAGCAACCTGGTAAGCATGGTGCAGGATCAGTCCGTTTTCCGCTGGGAACTCAACCCCAATCCTGCCCTGAATACCGTGCAGATGCTGCTCAAGCATACGGGCACAGCACACCTTCAGGTTGTGGACGCGCTGGGCAAACCGGTACTAGAGGAAACGTATACCGTAGAAGGCAGCTCCAGCATTCCGCTGTCACTCACCCAGTGGCCTGCCGGGCTGTACCATTTCACCCTGCAGGTAAATGGCGTACAGCACAGCCGCAAGCTAGTAGTCCTGCCCCACTAAGGGGCAAGGCTACGCGCCGTGCCGGTCAGACAGGGTTATGGGTTTCATCAAACCCATAAAAAGAGGCGGCTAGTCCCGATGCTGCCGAAGGCACTACCATAGGGTCTTTCTCCACCGTATAGGGATGGAAAGGCACTTTGTGGAACAGGCTCTGCCAGTATTCATAGGTGCGCAGGTCATCGGGCGTGCCCCAGCCGATATAGTCTGCCACCTCAAACACCCGCACGCGGTAGCCCAGGGCCACCAGCGCACCGATAACACTGTCTGCATAGAACTCGCCATTGACCCGCTCATTACGGTCATAGAGATACTGCAGTCCTTCCTGGAAGAAGCGGGCCTTGCGAAAGCTGAACGCCCCCACAATAGCATGGTCCTGCCGGGGATTATCCGAAATAGGCACTTTGACGGATACGCCTGTCACTTCCCCGGAGGGAGTGGTTTTTACCCAGCCATACATCTGTGGATTGAGCTGCGCCGAGGGGTGGTCACGAAAAGTCCAGACAATGGCATCCACTGCCGGGTCTTCTGCCAGGGCGCGATAGGCCTGCCGGTCGTATAACATGGCATTATCCGAAGCCGCTATACACAGGGGATATTCCATATCCTGCGGTTGCAGGCCCAGTTCCACGGTACAGGCCTGACCCTCCGTAACGCCCTCCAGCGGCACTATGCGGCAGGCAGGATAAGCCGCACGCAGTTCTTTTTCCAGCTGCGGATAGGTATCCAGGTGAGCCTGCAGGCAGACAAACGTGTGCTGCTCCGCCGGGGGCATGGCTGCCCCGGCCTGCACAATCATGGGTTTACCGCCCACGGGAATGAGGGGTTTGGGAAGGGTATAGCCTTCATTGGCAAAACGGCTGCCCCGGCCTGCCAGGGGAATGAGGTTGCGACTGCCGGGCTGCGGGGCATAAGATAGGGGCGCTTCCAGCACCCTGCGAAAGAACTGGCTCCAGCGCAGGTACTCCTCCAGTTCGCCCGGCGTGCCCCACTGCAACATATGCTGTATCTCGTAAATATCCACCCGCAGGCCGTCAGCCACCAGCAGGTTCATGACCATGCTCACATAATATTCTCCGTTCACCTGGACATCCTGCGCCATCAGCTGGCGGAAGTACTTCTTGAGGATAGCCCCGGTGCGGAAATAGTAAGTGCCGTCGGACGCATATTCCCGCATACGGTCATCTGTGAAAGGCTGCTTCTCGCGGATCTCCAGCATGCGCTGGCGGCCGTCGTCGCGCATAAAGGCATAGTTGATCTTACCCAGCATATGCGGGTGGAACCCCCTGTATGCCGGCACAGCGCCGTCTGACCGGCGAGCCCGGAGAAACTTCAGGAAATGGGCATAATCCCACCATTTGCCAAAATCGCAGTAATTGACAATGACCTCTTCGGCATCATCCAGTATCTCATCTGCAAACTCGGCCACTGCAAATACCGGCCCCTTTTTATGACCCGGATGGGGCAATATGCGGCCCTGAGGCGCTATGCGCTGCAGGACCTCCCGCATAGGCGTGGTATCCAGGTGCTCCTGCCGGCAGATAAAGGAGAAGCGGGTTTCCCCGGGGAACATATTGACCACATGCTGGATGATGGGCATGCCCTCGACTTCGATCAAGGGTTTGGGCAGGGTATAGCCGGCATCTACAAAGCGCTGGCCGAGCCCGGTCATGGGAATGACGATGTGCATGCCGGCAAATTACGGGGGAATCCGCCCTTTGGCAAATAGCAGGGGGGTCGCTACACCCTTCAACCTGCCTGTAACGGCAAGCTTAGCGGGGGGTCACCAGCACCTCGCCGGTCATCTCGGCAGGAACGGGCAAACCCATCAGGGAAAGCAGCGTGGGCGCAATATCGCCCAGTTTGCCGGGTCTAAGGGCAAATCGGTGGGCATCCGGTCCCACCAGGATACAAGGCACCTTTGCCAGGGTATGTGCCGTGTGCGGGCTGCCATCAGGGTTCTTCATGCGGTCGCAGTTGCCATGGTCGGCCAGGATGATACAGGTGTAGCCCGCCTGCAAGGCCGCAGAGATCACATCGCGGTTACAACTGTCTACGGTTTCTACAGCAGCTATCGCAGCCTCCCACACGCCGGTATGGCCCACCATATCCGGGTTGGCAAAGTTGAGGCAGACAAAACCCGCGGCTCCCTCCTGCAAGCGGGGCACAATGGCATCCCGGATCTCCGGGGCACTCATCTGCGGTTGCAAATCATAGGTAGCCACCCGGGGGCTGGGGATAAGGATGCGCTCTTCGCCGGGATAGGGGGTCTCCACTCCTCCGTTAAAGAAGAACGTGACGTGCGGATATTTTTCGGTTTCGGCAATACGGATCTGGGAAACCCCATGCCGGCTGAGCACCTGACCCAGCATGTTGGGCAGCGTATCTTTCTCAAACAGCACCTGCACCCCTTGCCAGGTATCGTCGTAGCGGGTGAAGGTGGTAAATTGCAGCGGCAAGGTGTGCATGCCATACTCGGGCAAGCTGGCTTGTGTAAGCGCTGTGGTCAGTTGGCGGCCGCGGTCTGTGCGGAAGTTGAAGAACAGGCAGGCATCTCCGGGATGAATGGTAGCCAGGGGGTTGCCACCCCGGGTAATGACCACGGACTCCAGGAATTCGTCCGTAACTCCCCGGGCATAGCTGTCCCGCACGGCTGCCAGTGGATCTTCAGCCGCCTGGCCAATGCCCTGCACAAGGAGATCCCAGGCCCGGCGAGTGCGTTCCCACCGTTTGTCGCGGTCCATCGCATAATAGCGCCCGCACACAGATGCGATCTGTCCTATGCCCACCTGCGCCAGCGTATCCTGCAAGCGCTGCAGGTGCACCAGGCCACTCCTGGGATCGGTATCCCGTCCGTCAGTAAATACGTGAATATATACCTGGGTAAGTCCGACGGCTTTGAGAAGGGGTAATAATGCCAGCAGGTGATCTATATGACTGTGCACGCCGCCATCTGACAGCAATCCCAGGAGATGCAGGGGCTTCTGCTGGATCTTGCAATACTCTATTACCTGGCGGAAAGGCGCACCGGCCGCCAGGCTACCATCCCGGAGGGCAGTGGAAATGCGTTCCAGTTCCTGATACACCACGCGCCCGGCGCCCAGGTTCATATGTCCCACCTCGCTGTTACCCATCTGCCCGGCGGGCAAACCCACCGCCTGCTCACTGGCGAGCAACCAGGTATGCGGCCACTGGGCCAGCAGTTCATGGTAAAAAGGCACCCGGGCATTATCAGGCGCCGATACGCTGGGGTCTTCTGCAATTCCCCAGCCATCCAGTATGACCAGCAGGGTTTTGCGCTTGAGCGGAGCAGACATGGGCAAAGAAGATGATATTTAAAATACAAAGGGCTACCCTAAGCGCCGGCACGGCCCCACGGTAGCCCTGGGCAGAGATCCATATATAAGAACTACAGCAGCGCCTCGTATTGTTCGGCGGTCAGTAGTTCAGAACGGTCGGCGGCGCCGCTGAGCGTCACCTTTACCATCCATCCTTGTCCATAAGGGTCCTGGTTCACCAGCTCAGGCTGGCCTTCCAGAGCGCTGTTCAGCTCCAGGATGGTGCCGTCGAGGGGCAGGAAGAGGTCGCTCACGGTCTTCACCGCTTCCACGGTGCCAAAAACAGCGCCGCTCTGCAAAGTTTCGCCCACGGTGTTCACTTCTACGAACACAATGTCACCCAGTTCTTTCTGGGCAAATTCTGTGACGCCCACAGTGGCTACGTCACCTTCTATGCGAACCCATTCGTGGTCGCGTGTGTACAGCAGGTCTTGGGGAAATTGCATGGTAGGGAAAAAATGAGGTAAGTGGGAGGAGCGTTAAATGCAGGGCAAATATACAGTAGCGTCTGATAAATAGCCAGCAGGAGCGCTTTTTGCCCGAATTTTCAATTTGAATTGAAAACCGCCGTAACTTGCACACATTATGGCTGCGGCAAAAGACCTGACCACCAGCAAACAGGAGTTTATCAACTGCTGGGGAGATATGGCCTCGCACTGGGGGGTAAGCCGCACCATGGCCCAGATCTATGCACTGCTGTTTGTGAGCGCGGAGCCGCTGGATACGGAACAGATCATGGCAGACCTGGGTATCAGCCGGGGCAATGCCAATATCAACCTGCACAAACTGCTGGACTGGCAGATCATCCGCAAAGTGGAAGTGCCGGAGACCCGGCGCGATTTCTTTGAGGCGGAGAAAGATATCTGGAAGCTCACGGAACGCATCATCCAGGAACGGAAAAGCCGCGAGATTCACCCGCTGACAGACAGCATCACCCAGATACAGCAGTCCCTGCAGGAACTACCGGACGGCAGCACCCGGCAGATGACGCCGGAAGAAGCCGAGTTTGCCCAGAACCTGCAGCGTATGCAGGATTTCCTGCGGTTGTTTGAGCAGGTATCGGGCATCTTCCTGGGATTGCTGCGCGAGCGTAAGGTAGACCAGCTAACTTCGCTGCTGGGTTTATTCACAGAAATGTCCGGCAGATGAGCAAGCCTAATTTCCAGCGCTACACCCGCCGTATCATACGCGACCTGCACGCCCGCGAAAGCATGCGCCTGGGCTGGTACCGGCAGGTACACAGCGGGGGAGACCGCATCCGGCTACTGCGTGAACGCAAGGCACAGCACACAGCCTTCCTGATGGATCTGCTGCGCCGCCGCCGCCTGGGGCCGGCCTGGTATGCCCGGTGGTTCTATTACTTTGGCCACCTCTTCGGCTGGTGCACCGCGCTTCTGCCCGCACGCCTGGCCCTGCGTATAGAGCATACGCTGGAGTGGTGGATCATGCTGCGATATGAGAAATACCTGCGCCGCCTGAAGCTTGATGCCAACTTCCGGAGCATGATCGAGGCGCTGGAGATGGAAAAGCTGGCACACAACGAACCCAGTCCGGATGTGCTGAACACCCTGGAGGGTTTCCTGAAGAATCAGGAGCAACTGCTGCAATACCCGCCGTTAAACCCCAAAGCCTGAGTATCTTGGCAGGGTGAGTACTCCCCGGTCCATCCTGGCGCGCCTGTCACCGGCCGGCAAGTATGCCTTGCTGGCAGCACTGCCCCAGCTGGCATACCTGCTGACATTCGGCCCCCGCTATGAACCGGATGTGCACTACTATCTCACCGGGGCACTGCACTGGCACCCCCAGCATCCGCCGGGATATAACTTCTGGCTTTCCTGCTGGCACAAGCTATACCCCAGTGTGTACCTGCCTGTCGTACTGCAGCAACTCGTTTGGGCAGCAGTGGCAGGATGGACTTCCTGGAAGTTATTCGGGCCCAACCACTACGCCCTGTTCCTGGCGCTGGCGCTGGGCACAGAGCCTACACTTGCTTATCTCCATCTTTCGCTGCAAAGCGACAGTCTCTTTGCCAGCAGCCTGCTGCTGAGCGCCGGATTACTGATGCCCGCAACCGGGCGGCACAGCACACTATGGGGCGCGGGCATAGCGCTGGCGCTGGCCGGAGGTATACGCTATGCGGCGGTCTTTTGCTGGCCGGCCTGGCTGGCAATGGCTTGCTGGCAGCAACGAAGCTGGCGCAAGAACTGGTTGCCGCTCACTCTGCCTTTACTGGGAGGCCAGTTACTCATCCTGGGGGGGCAGTGGATCCAGGGAAACAGCGCTTATAGCGGACGTGAAAAACTGCTGTGGGATAATGTGGCACCCTTCTATCAACCGGGAGACTGTGGAGACGGTCCGCTGTGCACGCAGCTGGATGCAGCCGCCACAGCCGGGGATTTCACACAATGGCCGCCTATGGCACGTTATGTAGCATCGGAAGAAATATTGCTCCACCATACCGGCTCGCTCATCCGGCAGGGGATCCCACCGCTGCAAGCCCGGCAGGCAGGGCTTACCCTGCTGGGCAAAACGGCTGCCGGGGTCTATGCCGCTCAACCGCTGGCCATACACGCAGGATTGGTTGCAGACAATGCCGCAATGCTGCTGAGCGGGCATTTCCTGGAATATCGCTTCCTGCCGCAGCTGCATTTTGCGCATATGTCCCGGGAGTATGCCGAGCTGGATAGTCTGATCTTCCAACTATACGGCTACACATTCCCCTCCGCTCAGCTTTCCCTGTGGGAAGACCCTCACCTGCTCAACAGATATATGCAGGTCCTATGGCTGGTGCTGCTGGCTACCGGCATAGCGGCCCTCTGCTACCGGCAGAAACGGGTGCTGCAATGGCTGCTGCTGGGTATATTACCTTTGCTGCTGATGATGGGGCTTTTCCCCCTCAAGACCCGGTTTGTGATCGTATTTCTACCCCTCTGGCTATGTGGCGCAGGCATACTGGCAAGGCATCTGGGTACCCGGCAGGATCGCGGAATTAAGGAGTAGCGGCTTTCTTCAGCTCCACGCCTGCACGCTGCATGGCCGGTATACCTTCTGTAAGATTATAAACTTGCCGGAAGCCCAGCTGTTGCATGCGCTGGGCAGCTTCTCGGCTGCGGCCGCCGCTGTGGCAATAGACATAGTATACTTTGGTCTTGTCCAGCAACGCAAGCTTCTGGTCAAAATCGGGCTTAAAGATATCCAGGTTCTGTGCGCCGGGCAGGTGCCCGCCCGCATACTCCCAGTCAGCACGCACGTCCAGCAAATGACCCGGGGTCTGGTCCTTCATCTGCAGGTATTGCGGCAGGGTGATATGGGTCTGGGCAAAGAGTTGGCTGCTCAGCAACAAGGCGCCGGCAAACAGCCAGGAACGCAGGATTTTTGGCATTTCGTACAGGCTTTGAGGTGTTGGGCTAAACGGGTAGTTCAAATTTAGCGATATTCATCACGATGCGGCAGGTCCTTCTGTTTTCTATACAAATAGCCTGGGGAATCCTTCCTTGCCTGTATGCACAGATGGCGCCCACAGGCAGGGAAGACAAATTCTGTGCCGAGAGCCGCTGTACCCTGCTGCATACCCACTGGCCCCTTGCCAAGCAGTCAGCTGTGCCGGATGACCATTCCCGCCTGTATTATGCCCGGCTCCATCTACAAGCAGACCCGCAAGAGGAGCTGCTGCAAGGCCATTTGAGCGCACACTTCAGGATAACCGTCCCTACCAGCCGGCTGTGGCTGGAACTGGGAGAAGGACTGTCCATAGACAGCATTATGAGTGCATCAGGCACCCTGGCCTTTTCCAGAGAAGGCCCCTGGCTATACATACTGCTACCGGAGGAGGCTCCTGCAGGCACATCCGTTGTACTGGAAGTGTATTACCGAGGCACTCCGGAGCAAGGAGGAGGCATTGCCTCCTATACGCGCGAGACCCTGAAAGGGTACCCCATCATCTGGACGCTGAGCGAGCCTTATGGCGCGCGGGAATGGTGGCCCACGCGGCAATCACTTGCGCATAAGCTGGACAGCATCTCCATTTGTATCACGGCCCCGGTCCGCTACCAGTCAGTGGCCAACGGCCTGCTCATCCGCCGGGATACTACAGACGGCATGGCGACGACCTGTTACCACCACAGCTATCCTATCCCGGCCTACCTGGTAGCCATTGCCGTGGCAGAATACAGCCGGTTCAGTCTGCAACGGCACCTGGGCACAGGCGACAGCATTCCGGAGGTAACCTGGGTGCTCCCCATAGACAGCGCCTGGGTACGGGAGAGCCTGGCCGGTATGCCGGATGTCATGGGGCTTTTCGGCCAGCTCTTTATCCCCTACCCCTTTGCCCGCGAACAATACGGGCATGCCCAGTTTGGGTATGGCGGGGGCATGGAGCACACGACCTGCAGTTTCATGGGCACCTTCTGGTTCGAGATCTATGCGCATGAGCTGGCACACCAGTGGTTTGGCAACCAGGTGACCTGCGGAAGCTGGCAGGACCTTTGGCTGAACGAAGGATTTGCCACCTACCTCACAGGACTGGCTTATGAGTTTCTGCTGCCGGAATACTGGCAAAGCTGGAAACAGCAGCAGCTGGACCGTATTGCGCCGGTCACTTCGGGTAGTGTATTTGTGAATGACACTACAGACCTCGGCCGGTTATTTGACGGCAACCTTACCTATCGCAAGGCGGGCCTGGTGCTTCACCAGCTGCGGTGGCTTATGGGGGACATTCCTTTCTTTATGGCTTGCCGCAACTATCTCTATAACCCGGCCCTGTATTACGGCTTTGCCCGCACGGCAGACCTCAGACGGCACCTGGAGGCAGCGGCAGATACTTCCCTGGAAACGCATTTTGCGCAATATGTCTACGGAGAAGGCTACCCTTACTGGAGTGTGCGCTGGTCCCAGGAGCCCGAACAACCGCTAGGGCTCAGGCTCATGCAGCACACAACGCATCCGTCAGTTACTTTCTTTCATATACCGGTGCCTATCGCCGTGCACTACCGCACAGAAGGCGGCATCCTCAAAGACACCTTGATCACACTATACCCAACGCAAAACCATACGTATTGGCCGCTGGCGATCCCGGGCAGTGTGGAACAGGTCATCCTGGACCCGGAACTTAACCTGCTGCGGGGAGCCACCCGCTACCTGAACCCTGGCTTCCAGTGGACAGTATACCCGCAGCCTGCCCGTGAACAGCTGCATATCCGCTGGGGCAATGACGGGCAAGCGGCAGATCTGTTACGGCTACTGGACAGCTCCGGGCGGCTAGTGATGACAGAGATACCGGACCGCGGCCCCGGGGTCTATACACTGGAAACGGGGCGTTTGGCTACCGGGCTTTACCTGCTGGAAGCGCAATTCCGGGGGCAGACGCACCGCCGCAAGGTGCTCATCGCGCCCTAGCGCACCCAGATCTGGTGGTAGGTATTGAAGTTGCTGTTACTGGGGAAATCATCCACCTCCCAGCGATTGCCAACTCCCCGGATACCCCAGTGTTCATTGGCAGCCCTGTAGAAAGGGAACTCGGTCATGGCATTATTGCCCTGGTTGGCATAGTGGGTATTGGTGGAAGCGGGGAGGAAAGTAGTATGCCCTGCCAGCGCTGTAAATCCCGTGCCTATACCGGTGCAATCTCCCGTGCCAGAACGAAAGTAACTGAGTGTAGCAGCATTACCGGTCCTGAAGTGCATGACCCGGGCATGGGCGCTGGTACTGGCATAAAAGCGGAGTTCCGTGCCGGGAATATAGTTCATCAGGGAAGGCGCCGCATGCCCCCAATAGCCGGTGCCACTCTCATTTGTACCCGGCACGGTGCTGCCTAACAAAGGCAGGTCGGTGGTCCGGGGCTGTGTGGCGGGGTTTGTACCGCCCTGGTGGTTGTAATTAAGCACCAGGGTCCAGCCACCGCCGTCTGTGGTCATATCGCAATAACAATCCATCGCACAGAGGGCGCCCGCGCCATCCGGATCTATCTGGTACACACCGCTGGCTGCCGAGGGGTTATCATCCAGGATCTCTTGGCAACTGCGGAAAGCCAGGGCCGGGGTAATGGTCACCTCCACAGTCTGCTCTGTACTGTAGCATCCCAGCAACCAGGTACGCAAACGATAGGTGCCGGCCTTGGCCAGCGTACCCGTCAGGGCAGGGTTCTGCAGGGTACTGCTAAACCCGTCGGGCCCGCTCCACACATAAGTAGCGCCGGTCACGGGGGTGGCGGTAAGGTTAATAGCCGCCCCTTCGCAAACGGGCGAGTTGCTCGCGGGCACACTGGCAGGAGGTGGGGTGCAAGCCGCCACAGTGGCGCACAGGCTCACCCATTCAGTGCCGTTGTAAAACTCCATGCAGTTGGCGCTGGTATTATAGATAAACATGCCAGGGGTTACGGTGCCCATCGCATCCCGTTCGGCACTGGTGAGGCGGGGTACCAGCATGCCCTTGGAGTTGGAAGACACATCCAGGATCGCATTGGGATCGGGCGTGGCCGTGCCGATCCCCACATTCTGCGCAGAGGATACCGTTGCCAGGAACAGGACAAACACACAAAAGTTAGTCAGGGTTTTCATGCTTAACTGGGTAATAGAAATGGGCTTGGCCGGGGAACAACGATCGTCTGCCATATCAGCTATCAGGGAGTATACTCCCACACTTCCAGTGTACTGGTATCTATATAGTAGCCTTTGCCGTTGACCGTCAGGTTACCCACGCCAAAAGAAGTAGGTGTGCTGCCGGGGAAATCGCAGGGCAACTGGGTCCAGCTGTTGGCAGCAGGGTCATAGCGCCAGAAGGTCTTGTTCCACGAAAGTACGTATCCATAGCCACCCACGGCAAAATAGCCTGCCTGTGAACCTGTAGCGCCGGGAAACCCGGCCCGGGAGGTCCAGCTGCCGGGACTGCCGTTGGTAAACTCAAAGAAGGCGCGGTTGTTGTCCAGCACATACACCTTATCATTCATGGCAAAACCTCCGACAAAGCAGGGAGCTATCCCAACAGGGGCGGCTTTGGCTGTCCAGGCAGTGGCCGCCGGGTCCCACTCATAGAAGCTATTCAGTGCACTGCCGGTACACCCCCCGGCAGAACCTCCGAAACCCATAAAACCCAGGGTAGCGGTAGCGGCTGCAAAGCCATGATGGCGTATGCCGCCGGGCGAGGGACTCAGGTTGGCCCAGGTATTGCTGGTAGTGTCATATTCAAAGAAATGGCTCTGAGCGGGGCCACAGCAGCACGTCCAACCGCCCACCAGGTAGCCTTTGTCTCCTACCCCAAACCCCTGGGCCGCCCGGTGCGCAATGGGGATGGGCGCCCGCTGGCGCCAGGTGTTGGCAACGGTATTGTATTCCCAGAACTCGGTATAGCAGGTATTATTGGCGCTGTTAGCGCCGGCGGCCACATAGCAGCGGTCTCCCAGGGAAAAGTAGACACACTGCTGGCGCACCAGGGTGCTGGGAAAATCCGCTTTGCGTGTCCACCCATGCGGCAGCACCGTAATGGCGGCCGTATCGGGGTCTGAATAACAGCCGAAGGCCCAGGAACGCACGGTATACTGCCCGGCATGACCGGGCTGCGCATTCACAATGGGGGCGGGTGTGCGGCCGGTACCGGTATAGCCGTTGGGGCCGTTCCACAGGTAGCTCATGCCGCTGCCCAGGTCGCCACAGCTGAGTTGCAGGGTCTGGCCGGCACAGAGGGTTTGGTCCACTGCCACGGGAGTGGGGGGCGGACTGCATTCGGGCGCGCTGGTACAGGTGCTGATCCACTTGGCACCGTTCCAGAACTCCAGGCAGTCGGTGGTGAGGTTGTAGATAACCAGCCCTCTGGCCGGACCGGGAATGGCATCACGCTGCGAAGTGGTCAGCCGCGGCGGCAGGAAACCGCTGGTAGTGCTCGCTACATCCAGCTTGGCAGTGGGATCCGGGGTGGCGGTGCCAACACCCACATTCTGGGCAAATAATTCAGTAACCAGGAGCAAGATCGCCAAACAAGATATAGTCAGGATCTTCATGCCATAAGTATACTAAAATAACCCCTGCAAGCACGTAATTATCGCCGGGCATTGATCTTATAGGTGTAGGTGACTTTCAGGGTCTGACCGGGCTTCAGGGTGAGCTTCCACTTCACTTCGCTGCGGCGGTTGACCGCAGAATAGGCAGTGGGCACTGCACGCACCTCCCACTTCTCACTGCTTTTCAGGGTCTCTCCCACCAGGAAGCGGGTGGCCTCCAGCGTCATCTCCTTATCGCCAAAATTGCTGATCTCCAGTGTGCCCTCGGCAGTAATGACATCATAATAATTCTTGTCGGCCAGGCGCTGGTTTTCCAGGCGTTCCAGCTCCTTCTCGGCATGGGTCACCTTCACGTTGGGATTTATAGTAATGGGCAATGTGGCCAGAGCGCCGGCAGGCGTATAGTTGATGATATCCTGGGAGAGCGGGTTGCGCTCATCCTGCTGCCCGCGCAGTACCAGTGCAGGGGCCGTGGTCCAGGGCAGCTTGGTAGTATTCTTGAACCGGATCTTGTGCCACACGGGGTAGGTAGCTTCGCGAGAGGTGCTACCTTCTTCATAGGCATATATACGGTCCTGGTTATTGCCCAGGTCCACTTCATACAGGTCTTCATAGGGAGCCTCCACATCCAGCAGTGAATAATAGGCGCGGCCACCCTTGGGCAATGAAATGTTGCTGTAGGTATAATAGAACAGGCCGTCCTGCTTACCCGCATCCGGGTCGGTAGTATTCATGGGCATTTCATCTGCAACGGCTTCTTCTTTAGCCTCAAACATGACACGCTGGGTCATTACATTGGCATAGGGGGCAGGTGCGGGACGATAAAGCCTCGGTGTATTCAGCCAGCTCACCAGCGCATCCAGGTCATCCGAGAAACGGATATTGGGCACCCCCACCACAAAGCGTACTTCCACATTCTTCAGTTCCTCGCTCTGGGATACCAGGGTAGCGCGCAGGTCCAGCTTCAGTTTATTGTCCGGCAGCAGGAGAATGCGATAAGCAGGCGCCCATTGTATGCCGCGGGCAAAATAATACTGGCGCACCGGCCAGCTGCCCGATTTGTCAAAGCCCAGTTCCACCACCGGCTTGATCTCCTGGCTATGGCCCATGACCACGGGGGCATCCAGCAGCTCCACATCTTTCAGGTAACGGGCATCCACCATCTGCCAGGTATTTTCCCTGGTCTTCACCAGCAGGTGATTCCCCAGCAAAGAATCTGCCACCCCTTCCACTACACGGAAGTCGTCCTCGGAACCCAGGCGCAACCGCAAGCGCTTGCCTGCATTGGCCTTCCAGAAGGCCAGTGGGTCTGTGGTCAGCTCATTTTTCTTGAGGGTATCCTGGTAAGCGCGCACGGTCTTCTGGTCTCCTTCGAACCACAGGCTGCCATTGAGAGCGGGCGGAAGTTCGGTGAGTTTCCAGGTACCGCCGGCATCTGTCCGCACAGTGCCTTTGCGCATGAAAAAGGCAGTGCCATCCTTGAATATGGTCACCTGCTGCAAAGGAAGTTGCGCCTGAGCCGCACACACACAAGCTAACAGGCCGGTTATCAGAACAATGCGCTTCATAAAGGGTGTCTATAAGGGTTGTTATAAGGTTCTGCTGGCTAATTTAATGAAATGTAGAGCTGGAGGTGAATTATTTTGGGGATAAACATCGTTTGATAGTCTAAACAAGGAAGACCCTGACCGCATGCGTATAGGAATGTTGTGTTACCCCACTTTTGGGGGAAGCGGAGTGCTCGCCACGGAACTTGGGATGGCCCTGGCCGCCCGGGGGCATGTCCTGCACTTTATCAGTTATAAAAAACCGGTGCGCCTGGACGACACGGTGCCGGGGATGCACTATCATAATGTGCATGCCGAAGATTACCCTGTCTTCGATTTCCTGCCCTATGAGTCTGCCCTCACCAGCACCCTGGTAGATGTGGCCATGCGCGAGCAACTGGATGTGCTGCATGTGCACTATGCGATTCCGCACGCCAGCGCAGCCCTGTTCGCACACCATATCCTCAAGGAACTGGGGCGTTTTGTCCCTGTGGTGACCACATTACACGGCACGGACATCACGCTGGTAGGCCGGGAGGCCAGCTATGCCCCGGTGGTGACCTACTCAATCAATCACAGCCATGCGGTGACCACCGTATCCAGCTACCTGCGGCAAGCCACGCTGGATCACTTTGAGATCCGGCGGGAGATTGACGTGGTGCACAACTTTGTAGACCTGGGCCGCTTTGGCAAAGCACCCACGGACTGCAAGCTGCGCCAGATCCTGAGCCCCAACGGACAGACCCGCATCCTGATGCACGTGAGTAATTTCCGGCCCATCAAACGCATTCATGACATCATAGATATGTTCGTGGAGCTGCGGAAGCGTTTGCCTGCCAAGCTGATCCTGGTGGGAGACGGGCCCGATTATCCGGGCATTGCCCGGCGCATTAAGGACGAGTTCCTGCAATGCGATATCCTGTTGCTGGGCAAGCAAGAAGCCGTGGAAGATATTCTCCCGGCGGCAGACCTCTTTGTGGTGGCCAGCGAACACGAGAGCTTCGGGCTCTCTGCGCTGGAGGCTATGGCCTGCGGGGTGCCGGTGCTGGCCACCCGTGCCGGCGGACTGCCCGAGGTCATAGAACCCGGGCGAAGCGGTGAACTGGTAGCGGTGGGAGATGTGCCGGACATGGTGCGCCAGGCAGAACATATGCTGGCGCAGGACAGCCGCCTGCTCATGTATAAAGCCAAGGCACGCCTGCGGGCGCAACAGTTTTCTTCTAAGCATATCGTACCTTTGTATGAGGACATTTACAGCCGTGTATGCGCCGCTGATAATGTCCCGCATTAGCCCCTGGTATGCTCCGCTTCCTTGTCATTCTACTGATCATATGGCTATCCTTTCAGCTGATCTTCATGCTGTTCGGGCGGCAGATCATGCGATTCCTGCTCAAGAGACTCACCCGGCGCATAGAGAAGAACTTCTGGGAGCAGCAGAATGCGCATCAGCAAAAATATGACCCCAATTTTGACCGGGAAATGCACCTGAACCCGGACGTAAAGATCAAGGTACCACGCAAGGATGCTGCCAAAACGGCTACACCTCCTCCGCCAGAGACTTCCGGTGCAGTACAGGATGTGGATTTTGAAGAGATCCCGGACTAGCGGCATCAGGCCGCAGCCTTCCACAAGATGCTGAGCAGCACTGCTGTAAAGCTGAAGGGGATCAAGTACTTCCAGCACAGCGTCAGCAACTGGTCTGCCCGCAGGCGGGGCAGCGTCCACCGCACCCACATCATAACCCCCACCAGCAGGGTTCCTTTTAGCAGGAGCCAGAAAGCGCCCCACAAGCCGGAGGCTATACTGCCCGGTGCACCCGTGGTAAGCGTAGCAAACTGCAGGTTGGAAAGCAGGGTGAGCCCATCCAGCGCAAAAGGATCTATGCCCGGCGGCAAACTGGTGATATTGGGCAGCGGGGTATTCCACCCTCCGAGGAACAGAATCGCGGCCAGCAACGAAAGGAGCAACATCATGGCATATTCCGCCAGCATCAGCACGGCAAAACGGAAACCGCTGTATTCTACATGAAAGCCGCTGACCAGTTCACTCTCTGCCTCGGGTATATCAAAAGGCGCCCGGTTGGCCTCGGCCAATGCGGTGATGAGGAACAGGACAAAGACCGGTATAAGATGAGGATACTGAAAAATGCTCCAGGCAAACACCCCTCCCTGTGCAGTC
Source organism: Bacteroidota bacterium (assembly GCA_019638695.1). Lineage (GTDB taxonomy): Bacteria > Bacteroidota > Bacteroidia > J057 > JAJTIE01 > JAHBTG01. The sequence continues at coordinate 66,669 of JAHBTG010000001.1, forward strand.
ACCTCCACCAAGCCCCACAGATATACAGGCCGGGTGGCAAACAATCCCTGTTGCTGCGAGATGATATCCAGGTTCAGCGTACCATAGAGTAACACCACGGATAGCAGGCATAACCCGGCCGGAATCTCATAGGAAATGATCTGCGACACGGCCCGGAAGCTTCCCAGCAACGCATACTTGCTATGGCTGGCCCACCCGGCCATAAGCAGGCCGATGACATCTACCGAAATGATGGCCAGCAGGAACAGCAGCCCGGTGCCCGTAATGGCGCCGCCTATACCCGGCGCCCAGGGAATGACGGCAAAGCCGGTAAACACCGCCACAAATACCACCAGGGGCGCCAGCAGAAACAGCCACTTATCTGCCCCGGCAGGCAGAATGGTCTCTTTCTGCAACAACTTGAGAATATCTGCCAGGGTTTGCAGCAACCCGTGCGGACCTACTTCTACCGGGCCCATACGGTCCTGTATCCAGGCGGCCACCTTGCGTTCGGCATACACCGCAAGGAGGGCGAAGAGGGCAATAAAGACCAGGCTGGCGACCAGCAACACAAGCGGCCAGGTGCTAAGGGGCGTATGATGCACCAAGGCGAGCATGGCCCTGCAAAGGATTATTTGGGCAGGAAGGTATGGAAAGTATCTCCGCGCAGACCGCGCCGCAGGGTTTCCAGCCCAATGATCTCGCGGGTATTGATATTACCCAGGTTCACATCGGGGCCCAGTTTTTTAAGGAACCATACCTGCTGATCCTTGCGGGGTGCTTCAAAAAGCAGCTTCTCCTGCGGGATGGCATGGAGAATTTCGTCGATGAGATCTGTACGCACTTCCCCGGAGGTCTGGAATACCCCGGCAGAGCCGCTTTCACGGGCTTCGGTAATCACCAGCTGTGCACCGGCGTCCAGGTCGCTCTTGATCTTCTGCACCCATATATAGGGAGCAAACACCTTATTGGCATCCTTGCTGCCCACTTCAGTGATCACATGAAAATCGTCCTTGAACTGGCGTACGTATGCGGCCTTCTCGGCATCGGTCATTTCAATGCTTCCGTCAGAGATTTCGATATGACGAATGCCATATTCATTGAGCACTTTGCGGTACTGGTCCAGCGCTTTGCGGATGGCGAACACTTCAAAAAGGGTACCGCCAAAGTACACTTCCACACCCGCGGCACGGTAGGCGGCGATCTTCTCGCGGAGGTTGGGAGCAAAGGCGGCGGTAGTCCAGCCGAGTTTGACATAGTCGATATACTCGGCACCCACACTCATCAGGTCTTCGGCTTCGCGAAGTGAGAGACCAGGGTCCAGCACCATGGTAAGCCCGGTAACGCGGGGTTTCTGGCTGCGCTGCGGCAGTTGGGGGATATCAAAGTTCATCGGGGTAGATACTGTGCAATAAGGCGCTGCGCGTGGGCGTGGTTGCGAAGTTCGGCAAAATATTCAAATACTACAGTATGTCCCGAGGGGTCCAGCAAAAGCGCATTTTCCAGCTGGGTAAATCCTTCTGCAGTGCGGCCTGCCTGCAGGGCATAGGCAGCATACTGATAGAGCAGATCCGCATCCGCAGGGTTATTGGTGATCCCCTCCAGCAGGAGAGAAAGGGCACGGTCGGTATGCCCGTCCAGATGAAGCTTCTCTGCCCAGTCCTGCCACAGCTCTATATCATCCGGCACAATCTCAATAGCGGTATTGAGGGCCTCAAACGCACTCTGAAGGTTACCTACGGCATATTCACACTCTGCCAGGCCCACCCAGGCCTCATAATACTCGCGATAATGCTCTATTGCCTTTTTGTAGTAGGTAATCGCCAGGAAGTGCTTTTCTTCCGCTTCCAGGGTACTGGCTATGCCATACCAGGCATCGGGAATACCTTCATACAGCTCTGTGACCTTGGTGTAATAGAAACGGGCGCGCTTGGGCTGCTCCAGCATCTCATAACATTCTGCCAGGCTCAGCATCATGCTGATATCCCTGCCTTCATAGCTGAGCGCTTCCAGGAACATGCGCACGGCCAGGTCATAGCGCCCCAGCTCCATCAGTGCAGTGCCTTTGCCGTGGCAGGCGCTGGTAAAATCGGGCTGCAAGGCCAGCGCATAGTCCATAGCCGTCTGGCACTTCTCAAACAGACCTACCCGCAGGTAATACATCCCCAGGTTATACCAGGCGGCAGCACTGAAGGGATTGGTGTCCAGGTATTGATTGAGAAAATGCAGCGCCTGTTCCGGCTGCTGGTTGAGTTCGTAGCAGAACAGGATCTCTGACAGCACAAACTCATACCCCTCATCTTCGTGCAGGGCCTGCTCAAAGGCAGCTATGGCTTTGGCAAAATCTTTTTCCTGCTGGTGGAGCATCCCCAGCTGATAATAGAGCTCGGCGCGGTCTTCCTGTGTATTCAGGGCGCCTTCCATGATCTGAAAGGCCTGGGTGGTGCGCCCCATATGCGAAAGGATACGGGCTTTCTGAGCTATGTATTCGGTATGTGCAGGCATAAGGCCCAGGGCCGTGTCTATGGCATCCAGGGCATCGTTCAATTTTCCTTCCTCCAGCAACAGCACAGCCTGCTTGTGGTGCAATCCGGGGTTGACAGGATAGATTTCCAGCGCATACTGCACCAGGCGGCCGGCTTTCTGGGTTTCCGCATGCAGGCGATAGTAGGCATATATCTCCTCTACTGCGTTAATATCCATGAATATGGGCTGCTGAGCTGCAATGCTGGCCTCAAACCGGTCTGCCTGATTACGGGCGCCTTGTTCATCAAACGGCTCGTCCTCGTGCGGGTATCTGTCGTCCATGTTCTGTAGCGTAAAGATAATAAACTCCGGCCTCCTCCGCAATGCCTTACTGCCCGGAGGTTAAGTTACAGACTCCCTTCCATGCCAGGCACTGCGGGCTTTCCACAGCAGGCTTTTTGCAACTGTCTTTGTAGATAAAACGCTGTCATAGGTATGATTATTCTACCTAACTTGCTTTTCTATCTTGTCCGCTCAAAAATATTTGCGCACCTAAACGACTGATCTTCAGTCCGTTAGTACCGGACCTCCCCATTGAGCAGCATCAGCTTGAGGCGCAGAATACCAGCCACCGCCAGCCCGTCCGTAATCTCTCCCCGGCACACCATCTGGTAAGCCTCTTCAAAGGGGAGTTTTCGCACCTGCAGGTCTTCGCTCTCTTCGGGTGACCATTCGCCTGCTTCCAGGTCTGTCGCCAGGAACACGTATCCTTCTTCATCGCTCACAGAGTTGGAAAGATGGGTGGTCTGGATCAGCTGCAGGGTGCCTGCGCGCAGACCGGTCTCTTCCTGCAGTTCCCTGCGGGCACTCTCTTCCAGGGGCACATCCAGCTTGCCGCCGCCCTCCGGAATTTCCCAGCTGTACTGGTCAAGCACATACCTGTACTGGCCCACCAGCCAGGTATTGCCTTCTGCATCCAGCGGAATAATGCCAATGGCTTTGTTCTTGAAGTGGACCTTGCCATAGATGCCTTTGCCCCCGCCGGGATTGATCACCTGGTATTCTGTGACCCGGATCCAGGGGTTGTCATACTTAAGTTCGGCGGCAAGGGTTTGCCAGGGGTTCTTATCTCTCATGCAGCGGATATTACCAAAACAGGGCTGTCTCTAGGGCAAACGGAAGTCCTGGTTGCTCCAGGAAGGGCGGGCAGGCACTTGTATGCGGATGAAATCATGCTTGCTGGCCACATGGCAGTTGTTGCAGCTTTGCACCACCCGCAGATAGGTGGCGGGCATGGCCTGCCAGTGCGGGCTCTTGAGGCTGTCTGCCAGGCTGTGCAGGACGGGCGTCAGGTGCAACCGGAGGTTCCCGGAGATATCCACACCCTCATCAATGACATTGGCGGCCAGGATAGCCTCAGCCGTTTCTTCCAGCTCATGAGCATAAAAACGGGCCAGGGGTCCGTTATGAGCATCTATAGCCCAATACAGCTTCTCCATATGCTGCTGCAGGCGCGTCATATGCACTGCCAGCTCAAAATCCGCAGCCGGAGCTTTTGCCTGGGCAGGCGCCTGGCGCACTTCCTCCCGCAGGCGCCATACCTGCATCAGCAGGATACCTGAGAGCAGAAGGGCAACCGCTGTGAGCCATAACAAGGTGCGCGGGGTTTTCATGGTTCCGTATCCGGTCAGGCCGCAAAATTAACCCAAAAACCGCCGCATAAAAAAAGCCCGGTAGCTTTGCAGCTAACCGGACTGATTAAAAAACCTACCCTAATAAGTCTTGATGTTCTATGACATGATGTGAAGTCTCTTTATATCTATAACAACTATACGTTGAATTTTGTTCATATACTATCTCAGCAAAAGAACGGTGCCTACATAATTGAGGGAATCGCCAGATGCCAGCAACCCGCGGAGCCGAAAGACATAGACACCCTCTGAATGCGCACCACCGGGCCCGTTGCCATCCCAGGGCGTATCCTGGGTGCCGGAATGTACCAGATTTCCCCAGCGGTCAAATACCTGGAGGGTATAGCCCTGGAGATCCTTGCGGGGTATAAAACGGTCATTGATACCGTCGCCGTTGGGAGTAAAGACGTTGGCGGTGGCTTTGGGATCTGGCCGGGGGGTAGTATCCTCACCCGTCTGCACCTGCGGGGCCTGCGCCATGGTCCGGACGACCGTACCCACCAGAAGCAACGCCAGCAACAGCAGGAAAGCCAGCAGGCTGAGGGTCTTATATAATTGGCGGGCAAACATGATTTCAGATGGTTTCTACCCACATAAACGCGCTTGCCAAGCAAATGTTCAACGCGTTTACCCCAACGGTCAGGATTCAGGGGTGAGTGGTCACTGCCGCCGGAATGCAGGGCCCATCCGCGTCATCCTGAGCGTAGCGAAGAATCCCTACCCTACTGGCACATACAGATATAGCCCGGATTATTTATTTGTACTTTTTTCTTGATAAAAAAGTACCCAAAAATCAAGGCTGAACCGAAAAGGACGGCGTGTACGGCCTTTCGGCGGCCCAAAACAAACTCGCCCCCTGACAGGGGCTCAGACAGTGTTTTGGGCTCTTCGCCTGGCAGCCGCTCCCGCGGTTTCGCCCTTTTCGCTTAGGCCGTTCTTTCCCCACAGGGGGAGTGCAAGTAGCCGTGGCTCCCCCTGTGGGAAAGGAAAAGGCGCTGAGTTTTTATCCGGAAAAAAGTACAAACCCATTGAACGCGCCTTCACACGGAGGGTATACCTGCTCAGAAATCGCCGATACACACCCGGGGCGGCGGCTTCTGAAACGCAACCCACCTTAATCGCAACCGACCCATGAAAACGCCCCTTTTCCTCATCTTGCTCCTGGCCTGCGGCCAGGGCCTCTATGCCCAGCAACCCAATGGCACGCCGCCCCTCTCTCACCACCCCCGGCCGGAGGACCATATGTCTCGCAGCCGGGTGCTCACCCGCCTGGACCTCATGGACAAGCTGAACCAGCCGCTAGCCACGGTGCGCGCCCAAACGGATACGCAGGTATATACACAGCCCCGCTACAGCCAGGTGCAGGGCCTCACCCGCACGCTGCTACAGGTGTGGCTCACGGCCCCACAATCAGGCGAGCCGTTCCCGGGCTATCACCCCAGCCGCCTGGAACAGCCGATCTCCCGCGCAGAGGTGCGCACCACGCTGTGGGAACGCAGCCCCGAGTATCAACTGGAGGTGTTTAAGGACATCCAGCGCAGTGAGAACCCCAGCCTGGCAGAAGATCCGGACTCGCTGAACACCCATGAAATGCCGGAGGAAGACCCCTATGCCTATGATTATAACTATGACCTGGTGCTGGACGACCCGGACACAGATGTGCTGACAGACCCCGCCAGCGCAGGCGCGACCAAAGTGGCCCCAGATTTTGCACCGGGCATGCTCACCGGCACAGATGTGATAGTGGAGTTGGTGGAAGACCGCATCTTTGACAAGAACAAGGGTACAGAGCACTTTATCCCGCGCTACCTGATCCTGCGCAGCGTAAACGCCCAGGCAGAAGGCAAGAAGACATTGGTGTGGTGAAAAACTTTCCGCTGGGAAAGATGTGCGCGAACTGTAGCCCAGATATCAGTGGAAGAACCCACACAATGATGCCGAAATGCGCACGGCGCTGGACATGCTGGAGACCCGCCAGTATGCCGATACGATCCTGAACATCCGCGGAGAAAGCCTGGACAACCTGCCGCTGGCCCAGCAGCGCAGAGACCAGCTCACGGAATAACCGACACCACCTCTGGACATACTAGACTACAGCGGCCCTGATCAACAATCAACTCACGCTGCACCTGAGACCCCGGCCACAAGCCGGGGTTTTTTGCTGAAGGGAGGTATATGCTTCCTATGCCTGCACCACGCAGCCTCTCCATCAGCTGCACAAAGGGGCTGGTATTCTGCATGATGTAATAATGCAGGTGCATATACCCGGCTTCCATGAGGCCAATGGACTGGCGGTGCGCCCATTCGATGCCCACCTGGCGCACCTCGCGGTCGTCCCGGGCCGCCATTATGCGGTCCACGAGCTCATCGGGGAGGTCGGTATGGAAGATCTTGGGCAATACCGTGAGGTGCTCCCGGGTGGTAAATATCTTGAGGCCCGGGATGATGGGCATGGTAATGCCGGCAGCCCGTGCGCGTGCCACAAAATCCAGGAAGTGGTCGTTGTTATAAAAGAGCTGCGTCACGGCATAATGCGCCCCGGCATCCTGCTTGCGCTTGAGGATATCAATGTCAAAATTGACATTGGGTGCTTCGAAATGCTTTTCCGGGTAAGCGGCTACCCCTATGCAAAAATGCGTGGCATCTGCGTCTATCAGCTCATCCAGGTATTTCCCCTGGTTCATGGCAGATACCTGACACACCAGGTCCAGTGCATATTTGTTGGCACTGCGCCCTTCGCGGATGGGTTTGTCATACTTGCTGTCTCCCCGGATCAGCAGGAGATTCTCCACGCCCAGGTAGTTCAGCTCGATCAGCGCGTCCTCCGTTTCCTCCCGGGTAAACCCGCTGCACAGGATATGCGGCACGGGGTCTACATTATATTTATACTTGATGGCGGCGCAAAGGCCGAAAGTGCCCGGGCTTTTGCGCTTGACGATCTTGCGATACGTACCATCTTTCATCTCCTCCCACATTACCTCTGCGCTGTGGCTGGTGACGTCTATAAAGGGGGGATTAAAAGGAATGACGGACTCAATGGCATCCTGGATGCGCTGAAAGCGGGCTCCCCGCTTGGGGGGAATGATCTCCACACTCACGCGCAGCTGGCCAGCATTCTGGACCAGGTGTTCGGTGACTTTCATAAGGCAAATTTAATTCTAAAACCTGCACCAAAAGAAAGAGCATTCAGAATGTTCATAATGAGCATAAGGCCATCTCCGGGCTCTCAAAGATTACGCCTGCTGTTGTATCTTTGAGCTCATGGCAAACGCTCCCCGCATAGAAGCCCAGCTGGAAACCCTGGAAGCCGCAGTGGCCCGGCTCCTGGCGCGTGTGGCTGAGCTGGAACAGGAAAAAGCCGAATGGCAGGCCGCCGCGCAGGCCACGCCCGCAGCAGAGCCTGTGGCCGGCTTCCGCCACGGCCAGCTGCCGCTCCCGGCCTCATTCAGCTCCCCGCAAGAGCTGCGCCAGTGGCTGGATCGCATACTGGAAGAACTGGACGTGTGTATCCAAAGCCTGAAAGCCTAACCCCCATTCCGCATGCAGAAGCACCAGATTACCTTGCAATTACTGGGCAGAAACTTCCCCATCAACGTAACCCCGGAGGAAGAACCGCGCATACGCCTGGTAGCACAGCTTATCCAGGAGAAACTGGACAGCTACCGCCGCCGCTTCAACATTACCGACGATGTATACCTCACGCTGATGACCTGCATGGACATTACCGCAGAATACCTCAAGATCACAGACCACCAGGAAGCGCAGGAGCAGGCACTGGAAACCCGCCTTCAGGCCCTGAACGACACCCTGCATGATGCAGCAGTTTGATTTAGTTGTACTTTTGTGAGAGGCAAAGGAGGTTCACATCCGCCATTGTTCGTATCCCCTATTAAAATCCACTCGAAAACCCTAAAATGGAAGTTCTGATATATGTAGCGGTAGGCATAGCCGGCGTGTTGGCCGGGGCCCTGGTCACCCGCATGATCCTTTCCGGACAAGCCTCCAAAGCAGAGCAGGAAGCCCGCGCCCGTGCAGAAGTTATCCTCAAGGAAGCCGAAGTAAAAGCCGAAGCCATCCGCCAGCAAAAGAAACTGGATGCACAAACACACTTTCAGGAACAAAAACAGAAGTTTGAGGCAGATATCCTGGATCGCAACCAGAAGCTGCAGGCCAATGAGCAGCGCGTCAAGCAAAAAGAGCAAAGTCTCAACCAAAAGTATGAGCAGGTAAAACGCGAACAGAGCGACATAGAGAAGCAGCAGAAAAAAGTGGAGGAGCAAAGCCGCATCCTGCACGAGAAGAATGAGCAGCTGGACAATGTCCTCCGGGAGCAGAACCAGAAGCTGGAAAAAATAGCCGGCATGAGCCAGGAAGAAGCACTGAACAAGCTGATGGACAACCTGGTGAACGAGGCCCGCAGCAAGGCGTCCTCTCTCATCAAAGAGGCGGAGGAAAATGCCCGCCTTACCGCCAACAAGGAGGCCAAGCGTATCGTCATCCAGACCATCCAGCGCACAGCCGCAGAGCATGCCATTGAAAACAGCGTCACGGTCTTTAACCTGGAGAATGACGAGGTCAAAGGCCGCATCATCGGCCGCGAGGGGCGCAACATCCGCGCACTGGAAGCCGCTACCGGCGTTGAGATCATCGTGGACGATACCCCGGAGGCTATCATCATCAGCGGTTTTGACCCCATTCGCCGGGAAATCGCCCGCATATCCCTGCACCGCTTGGTGGCCGACGGCCGCATACACCCCGCCCGCATTGAGGAAGTAGTGGCGAAGACGACGAAAATGCTGAATGAGGAAATCATGGAAATAGGCGAACGCACCGCCATTGACCTGGGTATTCACGGCCTGCACCCGGACCTCATCCGTATGGTGGGGCGCATGAAATACCGCAGCAGCTATGGCCAGAACCTGCTGCAGCACAGCCGCGAGGTGGCCAATATGTGCGCCACGATGGCGGCCGAACTGGGCCTCAACGCCAAGCTGGCCAAACGGGCCGGCCTCCTGCATGACATTGGCAAAGTGGTGGACAATGAACCCGAACTGCCGCACGCCATCATCGGTATGCAGATAGCAGAGCGCTGCAAAGAGCATCCCGATGTGGTGAATGCCATCGGCGCCCACCACGAGGAGATCGAAATGACTGCACTCATCTCGCCTATCATCCAGGCTTGTGACGCCATCAGCGGCGCCCGCCCCGGCGCACGGCGTGAGATCGTAGAGACTTATATCAAACGACTGAAGGAGCTGGAAGCCCTGCCCCTCAGCTACCCCGGCGTATCCAAGAGCTTTGCCATACAGGCGGGTCGCGAGCTCCGCGTAGTGGTAGAGGCCGAGCAGGTAACCGACCTGGATGCCGATAAGCTGGCCGTAGACCTCTCCGGCCGCATTCAGAACGAGATGCAATACCCGGGTCAGATCAAGGTGACGGTCATCCGCGAGAAGCGGGCTGTGGCCTTTGCCAAGTAACCCGTTCCTTACTTATCTGAAGAAAAGCCCCCTGTAGTTACTTACAGGGGGCTTTTTATATTCTGGCACGCAGATTGCAGTGTAGAGGGTATTATTATCCTTTATTACCAGAATCATGAAAAAGTTATCAATCATGCTGTTGGGTGCCGGGGTCCTGCTAGCTCCCGGTGTATACGCCCAGCAAAAATCGACTGAGCAACAGGAAAGCCCTGCATCCAAACAAGGGACACACCGCCAGTCTTACTCCGGTAAACACAAGCCGCATCACGGCCATTACCAGGGTCACCACCATAGTCATGCCCAAGGTCATCACGGGCATCCCGTGCGTCCGCACAGCTACGGCCCAGGCGCAGGCCAGCGGCCCCATCACGGGTACTACGGACACAGCCGCGGACCGGCCAGGTATCACGGGCAAGGCACCCAAAGCTACCGTCCGCACCAGGCTCCCGGACACACGCGCTATGGTTACCACAGCCACTACGGGCATAAAAGCCAGGCAGTGCACCCCCGTGGAAACGCTGCCCACCGTGGCTATGTGCAGGGACCCTCTCGCCACGGATATTCCCACAAAGGATACGCCCGCAAGTCCACCGCCTGCCACCATCATCATTGCAAATACCGGTCCTACTAGTTGCGGATAACTAGCCGGATGTAAAAGCACCTGTTGTTCAGGTGCTTTTTTTATGCCGCGGCGTTAGTCATTGAACTGCCAGCTTACCCCAAAGTTGAAAGCACGTGGTTGCATGGGGTGAAAGGGCGTCGTAAAATAACCGGGCGCCATCAGTCCCTGGTTGGCATGCAGCATTTTCACATAGATGAACGTGCGCTGTATGCGCAGTGCAAACCAGGCATTGAGCTGCATATAAGCAGGTAGTTCCTGCGTGTACTGCGGATACCATACCTGGAGAGAGGGGTCCAATGCAAAACCCCGGAATGCGGTAAAACCACTGGCCTCTACCCCCAGCTGAAAGTCTGCCGGGGTGCGAAACAACTTACTCTCCCAGAAGAAACGGGCATTGCCATATAGGGCAGGGCGGTCATTTGCATAAGGTTCCAGCGCCGGAACATCCGCAGTATGGTAGCCCTGCTGGGCGGTCAGGTCGCTTTGCAGGTAAAAACGCCCCAGGCGCTGCTGCTGCGCCAGGGAAACACCCAGCCAGCGGTAGGACGCATCCTCTGCGGCCTGCATCACCTGCATGCGATGGGTATAATAAATGGGAGTTGTCACCCTACTGGCAAAGCCCCCCAGTTCCAGGTAATTCTGCCGAAAAGCCAGCCCCCGGCGCATGCGGGGTTTGCCCCAGGTATGCCGCAGGTGCCCCTGCAAGGAAAACACCTGCTCATTGACCAGGCCGGGGTTACCCGCAAAAGTGAGGGTTTGCCAGTAGACCTCCTGCAGGCTGGGATTGTAGCCAGCCTGCAGGGCAGCCACAGTAGCCTGCCAGGGCACCCAGCTGCCCTGGTAGATCTTGGGCTTGCGAAGTCCTGCTGCAATGCGGTAGTTGATGGTATCGATGGCAGAGCTGTCCAGCAGGGAGAAGACGCGCGGACGGCTGGTCCAGGTGACGGCTGCCGCCAACTGGCGGGTGGGTGCCTGCAGGCTGTTATCTGCCCATCGAAAGTGCAGGGTGAGCTGCAGCAGGGGCGTCTCATCGGCAAGACGCCGGAAATGACCCTGCCAGCGGGCTGCCACGGCATAGCGGGTGAGTGCTCCCCCGGGGGCACGGAGCACTGCCTGGGGCAAACGCAGTTGCCCGGCATCGCCTTCCAGGTACAGCGTATCCTGCAGGAAAGGAGCCCGGGACGAGATCGCAAGCCCGCCGGAAGCGGTGTGTTCCCGCAGGGTGAGGCCATAACCCACTTTTCCTTCGGCAGCCAGCAGCTGAGGATAGGGACGATACAAGGTGCTATTGAGATCTGCGGCAGTATAGGTCACGGGATCTGCCATTACCTGCACAAAATCCTGTGTCTTCCCGGCCAGACGGAGTCCCAGCCAGTTCAAAGGCTGGCCGTAAGCCTGCACCCAGACCGCCCGGTGACGCTGATACAGGCTGGCATTGCGCAGCTGCACGGTGGTGGAGATCCCCTCAAAAAGGTCACTGAGGGGCGCGTCTCCCGTGGTGGAGATGCCGCCGTTCAGTCCGTCATTCTGCTGCTGCCACAGCAGGCCGCCAAAGAGCTGCCAGCGGAAGTCCCGGCTGTGGAGCCAGTGGTTCCAATAGATATTATAGTGGTCGGTCACCTGGTTAGCATAGAGGCCGGTAGCCGTGCGGCGACGGTAATGCAGGGTGCTGTTCCACCAGGGCTGCAGGTTCTGGCTTAGGGTTACGCGCAACAGCTGAGTATTAAAGCTGCTTTGGTTGAAATGGACATGTACTAACGGCCTGTGGGCATCATAGACCGGGGTATGCTCCGGCAGGAAGAAATAAGGATCCGGCTGTGCAGAAAGGGGATGTACCCAGTCGCCGGCATCTCCCAGGTAACGGCTCCTGAGCCCCAGGCGCAGTGTATTCACCGGTTTGCCCAGTATACCGGTATGCTGCAGGAATCCGGGCATCTCCAGGGCCTCATCCCAGCGATGGACCTGGTCCAGAGTCATAAGCACCGTATCGGATGCAGGGAGGAAAAGGATACGGACACTATCCGGGGCCAGACTATCCGGAATATGTACCGGGGTACCCAGCGGGGCGAGCCACCCGGCATATATGCGGGCAGCAGGGGGCAGCGTATCTGCAGGAGTGGAGGCAGCGGGTTTCTGTGCAAGCAGCCACAGGGGAGTCAATCCCCACCATATCGCCCAGAAGACTCCTTTCGTTTGCATACTGCCGGTCTAGCACTCGGCAATGAGGCGCTGCATGATGCGGGTGAGGCTGGGTTCGGTAGCAGCGGCCACCGCCAGGATATCCGCCAGCGCTACCGGAGCCAGGTGGTCAGGATCGCATTCATCGGTGATGAGGCTGATGGCAAAGGTGCGAAGGCCCATATGCTGCGCTACAATCACTTCCGGCACGGTGCTCATACCTACCACATCTGCTCCAATGGCACGCAGGAACCGGTATTCTGCACGGGTCTCCAGGTTGGGCCCCGGTACAGACACATACACCCCTTTGTGGAGGGCGATCTTTTCTTCTGCAGCTATCTTCTCTGCCAGGGCAATGAGGCCGGGATCATAAGGGCGGCTCATATCCGGGAAACGGGGACCAAACTTATCGAGGTTGGGGCCGCGCAAAGGGTTCTCCGGCAGCAGATTGATATGATCATCGATGATCATCAGGGACCCCTTGGGGAAGTCCAGGTTCACGGCTCCTGCTGCATTGCTGAGTAGCAGCGTGCGCACCCCCAGCAACTGCATGATGCGGATGGGGTAGGTGATCTGCTGCATGGTATAGCCCTCATAGTAATGCAGGCGTCCTTGCATGGCCACTACTTCACGCCCCTCTATCTTGCCAAAGATAAGCTTGCCAAAATGGCTTTCTACCGTGCTGATAGGGAAATGGGGGATGAAGTTATAGGCAAGTGTTTTTTCCACTTCTATACAATCGGCAAGTTTGCCCATGCCTGTACCCAGTACTATGCCTATGGAAGGGGTGCCGCTATAGTGTTTGCGGATATATCCCAGGGTATCGTCAAATTGTATGGTGCTCATGATTTTCCGTTGGTTTCAGCCTCTTCGGCCACATGTTCCGGGAATTGGATATTCAGTAGTTTGATCAAACGACTACGGTACTTATAGAAGTTGAGATTGACAGACATATAATAAAAAGGGGCATCTCCTATCGCATCCCATAACCAGGGCTCTTTGCGCAAGCGATTGTAGTCTTTCTCTGTAGTAATCACAAAAGGTTTATTCTTAATGTGCCGTTCCCGGCACACTATTTTATAGCGCTGGAGAATGCGTTCGATATCCTTTTCTCTATAGGGATGATGGTCCCGGAAACGATAGGTGCGCATGGAATAAATGGCATAGCGGCGGATATGGTGCTCAAACTGGTCATTATTGCCCAGGCCACTGAAGACGACGGCCGCCGTTTGTTTGAAGTCATCGGGCAGCAGCGGCGTTCCGGAATCCTGAAAACGATAGACATGCTGGGCAGAAATGCCTGTGAATACCACTTTCTTATCTTTAAATCTCTTTTTGAAATAACTCTCGATCGGTTTAACCTGCTTTTCTTCCGTCACTTTACTCACCATTACAATATCGGCACGGCGGATTCCCCGCAACGGCTCGCGCAACAGGCCCAGCGGAAGGATATGATTTTTCCAGGGCACTTTATTGATATCCATCATGAGAATATCCATATCTCTGGCAATGCGGCGGTGCTGGAAGGCATCGTCCAGGATCACCACATCCAGGGTATAGTCTTTGAGCAGAGCCTCCACTCCCTTGACCCGGTTCTCGCACACAGCCACTATCATCTGAGGAAACTTGGTGGCTACCTGCAAGGCTTCATCGCCCACTTCGCGAAAGGTATGCGTATCGGGCAGCACCCGGATATATCCTTTGGTGGCGCGTCCATATCCCCTGGAAAGATAGGCCACCCGCAGCCCTTTCTGGTGCAGAAAATCCATCAGGAATTCTGCCACAATGGTTTTACCGGTGCCTCCGGTAGACAGGTTTCCAATGGAAATAACTTTGACAGGCAAGCGTGATTGCTTAAAAAATCCCCAGTCGTAGCATTTGTTTCGGAAGAATGTAATGACCCAATAAATTCCGGCAGCTGGCACCAGCAACAAGCTTCTGAGCACAAAACGAATAATGGGTTTCAACTGACCGCGGGTTAGATTAATCAAAAATTTGGCTAATATCCAAAAAGAACCTCAATTACCATTCCCGTTGTTCTCTTGTTTTTTCCACTTTTTGCAAAGCCATCCATAAGGCATCCAGCAGCTCCGGCACCCCGGCTTCCGTAACAGAAGAAAACAAGAGAGGCTCCAGGTCTGCCAGTTCCTTTTTCAGACGTTGCTGGTCGCCGGGTGCCAGCAGATCTGTCTTGCTAATGGCCAGCAGGCTGGGTGTGTGGCCCAGAGAGGGATCGTAAGTAATAAGTTCATTGCGCAGAATGCCATACTGGGCACGAATATCTTCTGTATCTGCAGATACCATGTAGAGCAGCACGGCATTGCGTTCGATGTGCCGCAGAAAGCGGGTGCCCAGGCCCTTGCCTTCGCTGGCACCTTCTATAATACCGGGAATGTCTGCCATGACAAAAGACTGCCAGTCCCGGTAGCGCACGATCCCCAGGTTGGGCACCAGCGTGGTAAAGGGATAGTCTGCAATCTCCGGACGTGCCGCCGTTACCACAGAGAGCAAGGTGCTCTTACCCGCATTGGGAAATCCCACGAGGCCCACATCTGCCAGCACCTTGAGCTCCAGCACCAGTATGCGCTCCTGGCCGGGCGTGCCGGGCTGTGCATATTCCGGCGTTTGATTAGCGGCAGAACGGAATTGCCAGTTACCCAGCCCTCCATAACCTCCGGGTACTGCAATTAACTGCTGGCCGTGGGTAGTGATCTCTCCCAGCACCTGTCCGGTGGTATCGTCCTTCACAATGGTGCCCAGGGGTACCCGCAGCACTTCATCCGCCCCGCGTTTTCCTTTTTTACGAGCGCCCTGGCCGGGCTGGCCATGAGCGGCTTTCACAAACTTGCGGTATTTGAGGTCCAGCAGTGTCCAGTACTGGGCATTCCCTTCTATAACAATGCTGCCGCCATCGCCGCCATCACCGCCGTCGGGTCCGCCATGCGGCACAAATTTTTCCCGCCGCCAGCTGACCACACCTGCACCTCCATTACCGCTGGAACAGTACAGTTTCACATAATCTACAAAGTTATTTTTCAGCGCCATGGCTCAGGGCAAAGATACCGGGGGTACAAATCTACAACCAGAATGCGCGCAGACAGCACGTCCATGCACTCCCACGGGGTTTTGTTATCTTTGTTCGCCCAATTTTGCCACTATTTATGAGATTCCCGCACTTGTCCATTCCCTGCCTGCTCTGGGCAATGATCCTGCTCCCGGCCTGTGAACCGCCCCCGGGCAATCATTCCGGGAAAGATATCAACGGGTTGCCCGATACTGCTTTGAGCGAAAAGGCCAAAGGATATATGCAGGACGAGGACTTTGAAACACTGGTCAAGCGGTTTGAAAATCAGGAACGGGATACCTGGCAGCAGCCGGATAAGGTGCTGGCATTGATGGGAGATTTGCGGGGAAAAACAGTAGCAGACATTGGCGCCGGCACGGGGTATTTCACCTTCCGGCTGGCACAGCGTGCCCATAAGACGATTGCCATCGACATAGATGAGCGTTTCCTGCAATATATCGCAGGCAAGAACAAACGCCTGTTTGCCGACAGCCTTCAGATAGAAACCCGCCTGAGCCAGGCCAACAGCCCCGGGCTGGCCGCGGCCGAAGCCGATGCGGTCATTGTTGTGAATACCTATCACCATATAGACGCCCGCACAGAGTATTTCAGGCTGGTACATCGCGGGTTAAAACCCGGGGGCAAACTGTATGTAATAGATTTCAAGAAGGGAGATTTTCCCATGGGCCCGCCAGACCGGCTGAAACTGGAGCTGAAGCAGATTGAGAAAGAACTGCAAACTGCCGGTTTTGGCAGCGTGCATAATGCGCCGCTGGAACTGCCATACCAGTTTGTACTGGTGGCAGAGAAAAGCCGCTAAACCCATTCGCACCCAGGAGATTTCAACTGGCAGCATTTTTGCTACCGGTCAGTGTATGCCTATACACTTATGCGGTTGTCCTGCGTTGTTGTATATATAAATAATCTTGATAATTGACTATAACTTATCCAGTATTTTGCCATGTCACGAAATCCACAATTTAGGCGCCCAGCGCGCTCCTGGCACCCCAGGCATGTGCAGATCCTGCCAATCCGGGCATTGCTTCTGCTCGTCACGCATATCCGTTCCTTTATCGAAAAAATATCGAATGGCGGTTTATTACCTATACATTCGCATAATCAAATACTGACATTTTATGCTCACAATCATGGTCCCCTCAGATAACACCAGTACCTTGCAGGGCATTGACCCCCAGTCTGTAAACATGGTTATTCTATGGAACAGCACGGGCGAAATGGATATTTACCATGCCAACATGACTGTCAACTCCTGTAAGCGGGAAGAAGCCCAGCAACTACTGGACACCCTGCGCATTCATGGAGTAACGATTGTGGAAATGGACTAATATCTCCCAAACCTTTCCTCAAAGTCAAAAACCAGGCCCCTACTTCCGGGGCTTTTTTCATCGGATTTCTTTTCTATACACTTGCAAAGGCGGAATGCTGTCTATCAGTTGATACACCGCCGGAATGAGCCTCAAGGAATCTCCGCGGGCATGGGCCAGCACATAGCGGGCTTGCGTATGCCGAACAGCCTCCCAGCTTTGCTGCGGTTGTTGCAAGCCGGGATAACCGGCCAGTTTCAGATTATGATAGAACGCATCCGAAGCAAACACCTGCGGAGTGGAAACCGCTGCATATTCCTGCATAAATGCCCGGGCGGCATACGCTTCGGCATAATCTTTCCGCAGTACTGATTCAAAGCGGGTGGATTGCCAGACAACATACCCTCCTATGACCAGCAGGCCCAGCCAGGCGGCGGTCCGGGCGCCTTTATGCCAGGCTTCCTGCAGCGCCAGGCCCACACCCAGGGCAAAGACTAGAGGCAGGTAACAGAAAGTCCGCTCAAACTGCAACACGCCGGTAAGAGGCACCCACATCCACCACACCATACCTTGCAGGAACAGTAGCAGGGCCCAGGTATCTTTACGAAAGGCCACCCGCCATGCCAGGAAACCCAGCACGGCCAGGTAAAAGGGGATGATCCACACACCTGCCTGCCAGCACCAGCGAAAGGTATCCAGTACCAGTTGCACAAAGGCCGGCAAAGAGAACG
Organism: Bacteroidota bacterium; assembly: GCA_019638695.1. Taxonomy (GTDB): domain Bacteria; phylum Bacteroidota; class Bacteroidia; order J057; family JAJTIE01; genus JAHBTG01. Next base: position 84,202 of record JAHBTG010000001.1, read on the forward strand.
CATGGCGCATGTCCTGCAGCGTACCCGTCTGGCTGAACGCCTGGGTGCCGTTCAGCGCCAGCAGAGGCAGGTAATACGCACAGATCCCCAGGGTCACCAGTCCGGCGCTTTGCCATACCCCCCGCAAGGATAAACGACCATAGAAAGCGGCCGCCAGCCAGGCCGCGTAACACCCGGCCAACGGAAATACCATGCTGGGCAAGGCCCAGGTCCCAGCCACCATACACCCCGCAAATACCACATGACTGAGGCTGTGCCAGCCTTTGCGCACCACCCCGTCCCAGCAAAGAAACCCCAGCAGGCTACAAAACAGCATAAGCGCATACCCGCGGGCATGAATACCATAGAGCAGCAGCGGATACGTCAGCGCCAGCAGCAAACTGGCGCCCCAGGCGGCTACCGCATGCCAGCGCAAACGCAACCACACATAGGCTACGCTCACCAACATCCCCCCCAGCAATACAGGCAGCCATCGAATGCCGGGCAGCAAGGCATTGAGGGCATTGAACAAAGGATGATTATTGGTACCGGGATAATACAAAAGCGACACCAGGGGACCCTGCCGGGTAAAGTTCAGGTAGCTATAAGCTTCATCATAGGTGATGGGGGTACTCACGGCCCAGTAACCACGAACCAGGACCAGCAGGGCCAGCCCCGTGAGGAACAGGCATCTTTCCCACCAGGGCAACCGCTTCCATAACCGGCCCGGGAGGCGCACCGCAGCCACTATTGCCAAAGGAAGGCGTTTCCACAACGAGCTACGCCAGGCCAAGAGGCCAAGCGCCATCCAGCAACCGGCACCCAGCAAAGCCAGTATGCACCGCTCCTCCCTGCGTTCAGGCGCAAATGCCTGCTGTAGCAGGATATGCGCTGTGCCGCCTGCAAATAACTGCTCGCCCAATTGCAGCCACCACCCTGCCGGCAATGCCGCCAGCAGGACCAGCGCCAGGACAATGAACCCGCAAACCAGTGCAACCGGCAGCCGCAGCGCAGTAAACTTCATTAGTCCACAATCTGATGGAGCACCGGGCTTACTGCAGAGCTGATCTTGCCCGCAGTCACGCCCTCCGGGCCCAGTTCCGCTGTCAGGCAGTCGCCCGCACTGGCATGCAGGTACACGCCCATAGCAGCAGCCTTCAGGCTGTTATAACCCTGTGCCATGAGCCCGGCAACCACACCAGACAGCACATCACCGGCGCCCGCGGTAGCCATACCGGCATTGCCTGCCGTGCAGATATAAGCCGTGCCGTTGGGCGCGGCAATCAGGGTACCGGCACCTTTGAGCACCACCACCACCTTACGCAGCTGCGCCAGTTTGAGCGCCTGTTCATAGCGCCGCTTCTGGATATCGTCCGTATCTACCCCCAGCAAACGCGCCATCTCACCCGGATGGGGGGTGATCACAGTGTTACTGTAATACCCATCACTGTTCTCGGCAATAAGCTTCCACAGGTCAGGATGCTCCGCCAGGATATTCAGGGCATCGGCATCCAGCACGGTAGGCAGCTTGATGCGTTCCAGCGCTTTACGCAGGAAAACTGCTGTCTCCGGGGTATTGCCCAGCCCGGGACCCAGCACCACGGCAGATTTATCCTCCAGGTAGCTGCCAAACACATCCCCGGCGGTCTCATTCAAATAAGCTGCGTTCTCGCTGCCATAAGGAATGGACATATGTTCCATGCCCTGGCGGTGAAATGCCGTGGTGATGCTCCCGGGAATAAATGCCGTGCACAACCCGGCGCCTACTTCCAGGGCGGCCTGTGCCGCCAGGCCAATAGCTCCGGGTTTCCCTTTGCTGCCCCCGGCCAGCATCACGTGCCCATAGCTGCCTTTGTGTGTATTCTCCCGCCGGGGAAGGTACCACTCCCGGATGAGCGTATCATTTAATAACTCAAACTTAATGCCCAACCGGTCCAGTATAGTGCCATACATATAGAGGTCGATCACCTCCACTTTGCCACAATACTCTGCCGCAGGCTGCACATAGTGGCATATTTTGGGCAATTCCAGCGCCAGCGTATGTGCGCAGGACAGCGGTTCGTTCAGCAGCACGCCGGTATCTCCCAGCAATCCGCTGGGCAGGTCTATAGCCACTACCGCGTGCTGCGGGTATTCCCGCACCGTATCCAGTATATCCTTCACCGGGCTCTTGAGCGCCTGGCGGGTACCGGTGCCCAGCAATGCATCCACTACCACACAGGAAGGGGTTTCCTTGAGGTACCGGGCAAGGTCGGCAGCCGTGTTATCTGTGTAGTAGGTATGCGGAATGCCCGCCTTCTCCAGGATCTGGAAATTCACCTGCACATCACCCGTCATCTGTGTAGAAGGGCGGGTATAAAACACCTGTGGGTGGCGGCCCTGGCTGTAGAGGTACCGGGCAATGACAATGCCATCTCCCCCGTTATTCCCGGGCCCGCAGAGGATCAGGAAATCCCGGGTATCGGGATAAGTGCGCAGGAGAAACTCTGCACAACGGCGGCCGGCGGTTTCCATCAGCAGCAGACTGGGGTAGCAATACTCCTCTATCATAATGCGCTCTATCTCCCTAATCTGCGCGCTATTGGTAATCAGCATGTCTAAAAATGGGTTTTTCTATTTGCGAATATGCAAAAAAACAGCAATCCCGAACCCGTCCTACAGCAAGCCTTGGGTATGAAGCTGTACCCGGATTTCCTCGGTATGCTGGCCCAGTGCAGGCGGCGGCGTCATCTCGGCAGGCTGCCAACCGCTGCTGTTAAAAGCTGCCGTGCGCAATCCCAGGCCCTGCGCTGCAGGATGGGTAAGCAGCAAATGCTGCACCTCCGGCAGGGCAGCTGCCTGGCTTACCCGGAGTATGCGGCCTGCAGGTATCTTCTGTGCGGCCAGCAGGTCCATAAGCGTATCGCGTTCATAGCGGGCCACAGCTTCCTGCAGCAAAGGTTTGAGCACATCACGGTGACGCACACGAGCCGCATTGGTAACAAACCGGGTATCCGCAGCCAGTGCGGGCAGCTGCAATACCTCGCAAAGACGGACAAACTGGGCATCCGTGCCCACTGCCAGCAGCAGGTGATGACCATCTGCCGCACGGAACAAAGTGCCATAAGGTGCAATGGAGGGGTGATCCGCCCCCAGGGGTTCCGGGTCCTGACCGCGCCACAACCAGGCGCTCATCAGATTGGCCAGTGCAGTCACCCCCGCCTCTATCAGGGAGGTAGCTACCTGCACCCCCTGCCCGGTGCGCTCCCTGTGGTATAAAGCAAGTAAAACGGCCTCTTTCAGCTGATGCGCCGCCAGCAAGTCCATGATAGCTACCGGGGTCTTCAGGGGCTCCTGTCCCGGCTCGCGGGTGAGGTACATAAGACCGCTCTCGGCCTGCACTATCGCATCAAATCCTGCACGGGGGTTATGCTCTCCATAACCGGTAATGCTTCCGTAAATAAGCCGGGGGTTTTGCCGGCTCAGGCTGGCATAATCCATCCCCAGCCTGGCAGCGCTTCCCGGCTTATAGTTGGCAATCACAATATCTGCCTGGCCGGCCAGCGCCAGGGCCACCTTCAGATCTTCGGGTTGGGTAAGATCCAGGCAAACGGAACGCTTCCCCCAGTTAATGGCACTAAAGTAGGCGCTGGTGCCCTGCTCTCCGGGCAGGAGCCACTGGCGGGTAACATCTCCGGCAGGAGGCTCCACCTTGATGACATCAGCCCCCATCTCTGCCAGGAAACACCCTACAGAAGGCCCCGCCAGGACGGCTGCCAGCTCCAGCACCCGTATGTGTGAAAGTGGTTTCATAGCTGCAAAATAAACCGCAAAGGGCTGTAGTGGAATTTTGGGCATTAATTGTTATTTTTACCCAAAGTGAATATGAAGATTTCAGGCCAGATACGTCCGGGAAACTCATGATCTGACAGGCTTACCACCCGAAAGCATAGTTGTGAAATTTATAGAGGATAAACTGCGGTCTTTGGCGCGTGATGAAACAGCGTATGCCGAACTCCTGGCACTCTTGCCGGAGATCACCCGGTATCCCTGGCCCCTGGAGGATGCCACACACGAACCGCTGATGTACCTGCAGGGCGACTATATACGCCGGGCCAACCAGGCCGCCTGCACGCTGCTGGGCATGAGCCGCACGTCACTGGAAGGGAAGCGGCTGGAGGAAGCGCTGGAACCTCAGGCAGTGCAGGCCATTAGCATGGCGCAGAACAAAGCCGTTCTGGGAACAGGAGAAGTGGTGATCACCCACATTCGGGTGGGCACCCAGCAGGTGAGCCTGCGTTTTGAGCCCGATACCTGGCGGCACCTGGGGGGCGTGCTGATACGGCTCATACCACATGATTACCCGGACCTCTCGGATGATTCCCAGGTCAATCCTTTTAGCTGGATCCAGAAATCACCTATCCCGTGCATGGTGCTCAATGCCCGTAGCGAGCTGGTGGTGTGTAACCGAGCTGCCCAGGAATACCTGGGGATTGACCCCAGTGCCGCCCCGGACGAACCGTTCTTCTCCGCTGCGTTTCAACTGGAAACCCTGAGACCCAGCTCAGAGACCCTGGCCATGCTGCTCAAGCGGGATGGGTATTTCATGCAAACCGCAGAGGTATGCCGCAAAGACGGCACCCGGCTGCAAATGCGCGCACAGGGGTATTACCTGGCCAATAAGGACGGCAGCCACAGCGGCCTGCTCATGATCATGGAGCCCAGGCATGCCGAAGACACGCTGGCAGAGACCTCAAATCTGCTGATGCAGTTGGTTCCTTTCCTCAGCGAGCCTATTTGCTGGAAGAACACCACCGGCAAATACCTGGGTTGCAATATGGCCTTTGCCAGGGCACTGGGATTTAAGAAACCGGAAGAACTGGTGGGGCTGACAGACCAGGAAATATTCGGGCAAAGCCCCGAACAGCTCAAGCGCCTGAAACAGCAGGACGACCTGGTCATTCAGCAAAAGAACGCACAGTATTTTATCCTGGAGGACCTCACCGTTCCCAGCGGGTACCAGACCAATGTCGGCGTGCTCAAAGCCCCCTTATTCCAGGCCAATGGGGAACGGCTCATATTCACGCTGGCGAGAGACCTGAACAACCAGCAGACGCTGCAGCAAAAACTGGTCACGCAGCAGGCCCTGTTCCGCAAACTGATCGATCACCTGCCATTCTCAATCACACTGCTGGACCCGTCCGGCAGATTCTTGCTGGCGAATACCCGTGTATTGCGGGATCTAAAGAAATCGGAAGAAGAAGTCATTGGCAAACATTACACGGAGGTGAGCACTCCGGGTATCCATGCCCTGGCAGAAGCGGCCCAGCAAGGGCAGCATACTGCGCTACAGGAAGTAACCTATTATGAGGGCGCACAAGAAAAACGGCTGATCGCAGGCGTGACCCATGTAGAAGACTATGACGGACACCATCAGGTGCTCATTGGCTTTACACTGGATACTACCCGGTTACCGGCAGCCAGGCCCATCCCGGAGACCCAGGATCTGGCGCTTTTGCGCTCGGTGATTAATGTGAGCGTGGATATCATATATGTGCGGGACGCACAGGGGTATTTCCTGCTGGCCAACCGGCAGACAGAACGGCTGCTGGGCAGCTCCCTGCAGGAGATCATGCAGCCTCACTATAAGGTGCCGGAAGTGTTCAGCACCTTTATGCGAATGGAACCTGCGGTCATAGAGGATGAGCAGTCTGTGGTACAGGAGGAAGGCCTGGCAGACCATGCGGGCCACCTGCAATGGTACCAGACACGCAAAATGCCGTTTCGCCTGCCCAACGGGCAGGTGGCGCAACTGGCCATTTCCTCAGAGGTGACCGACCGGGTGCGGGCAGAAGGAGAGCTGCTACGCAAAACGGCCGAACTGCAGGCTATTTTCATGGCACTGCCAGACCTGTACCTGCGGATAGACCAGGACGGGGTATTCCGGGATTATCATGCCATTCGAACCTCGGAATTTGCACGCTATCGCAAGCTGCTGTTATATCGCCCGTTAGCCCAGGTACTGCCCGAACAGGTTGCCCTGAGCCTGAATACAGCATTGCAACGCGTGCTCACCACGCAACGAAGCGCACAGGTAGAGTTTCACTTGCGTAACCAGCACTACGAATGCCGCCTTATTCCCTTCTTTGGCAATGAAGCGGTAGCAGTTGTCCGCAACATTACCCAGACCAAGCGGCAAGAGCTTGCCCTGCGCCGGAGCGAAGAGAAATACCGCTCTGTCATGGATAATGTGCGGGAGATCTTTTTTCAGACAGACGACCAGGGGCAGTTTACGTTCCTCAGCGCAAGCTGGCAGGAATACCTGGGGTATGCCACTCCCGAATGTTTACAGAAACCACTCACAGCCTATTTGCACGGGAATGATGTGCAGCTGGTAGAGAAGTTCATGCGCTATGTACTCAGCCAGCGTGCAGGGAGCTTCCGGGCGGAAGTGCGGTTGCAAACAGCCCGCGGCAATATGCGCTGGATGGACCTGCAAGCCAGTTGCGCGCGTTTGCCCGGCAGCACGGAATATGGCCTTACCGGAACATTGCACGATGTGACGGAACGCAAACTGGCAGAGCAGGCACTGCTGGAATCCAAGGAACTGGCGGAGGAGGCGGTGCGGGCCAAGTCTGAGTTCCTGGCCACAGTAAGTCATGAGCTGCGTACCCCGCTCAACAGCATTATAGGCGTTGCGGAGCTGCTGCACCAGCTAGATCTCCCGGCAGAACAGAATGACCTGATGGGCACCTTACGCATCAGCAGCGAGACATTATTACAACTCATCAATGACCTGCTGGACTTCAGCAAAATAGAGAGCGGACAGCTGATGCTGGACAAAAAGCCATTTGCGCCGGGCCAGCTACTGCATGATTCGCTGGAACTGCTGCGATCCAAGGCCGAAGCCAACCGGGTACAGGTAGCACTGTATATAGACCCTGCCATACCTCTGCAACTGGAGGGAGATGCCCTGCGCATGCGCCAAGTCATATTCAACCTGCTGGACAATGCCATCAAATTCAGCAAAGGAGGAAATGTGTGCATCAGCCTCTACCCTGTCAACAAAGAAAAGGATACGGAAGCTCGATTATGCCTGAGTGTGGCAGACAGCGGCATAGGCATTGCACCCAGCAAGCAGCACATCATCTTTGATCCCTTTGTTCAGGCAGATACCACCACCAACCGTCAATACGGCGGCACCGGGCTCGGACTGGCCATCTGCCAGCGCATAGCCCTGCTGATGGGTGGCAAGCTATGGGTGGAGAGCAAGCCGGGGCTGGGAAGCACTTTCTTCTTCACGTTTGATTGCCCCGTGGCAACCCCTGCCCCCTCTTCATCTAATGCCCTGAACATACTGCTGGCAGCACGCTCCAGCCTGGCGCTGGGCACTCTGAGAGACTACCTGGAGCAGCAGGGGCATTCCGTGATGACCGCACATACGGCAGAACAGATCCGGGAAATCCTGCACCTGTGGACTCCCCAGCAGGTGATAGCAGGGTATTCCCTCCTGAAAGAAATGGAAACCACCCGGCAAGACCTGCCGCCGCCCCTGCAAGTACACCTGTGGAAAGACAGTTATTCCATATCCCAGGAGGCTTATGCACAATATGCCTCCTGGAGCGCGCATGCCCCGCTTCCCTGGCAAATATCAGGTGCAGACCTGCACACTGCACTGCATACCCCGGGCAGCACGGATCAGGAGAGCATGTCGCTGACGCCGGAGAAACAGGGCCCGGCACCGGCATCTCGTCATCATATCCTGGTAGCAGAAGACAATGCGATCAATCAGAAACTGATAGGCCGCATGCTGGAGTACCTGGGGTATGGGTATACGCTCGCCGGCAACGGCAACGAAGTGCTGGACCAGCTCAGCCACCAGTCCTATGATCTGGTACTCATGGACATCCAGATGCCCGGACTGGACGGCCTGGAAGCCACACGCATGTTGCGGGCAGAGCTGCAACTAGGCCTGCCCATAGTAGCCATGACCGCACATGTACTGCCCGGGTTTGAGGCCGCGTGCACAGCGGCAGGAATGGACGCCTACCTGCCCAAACCCATCCGGCTGGAAGCCTTGTCCCAGTTACTGGCACGTCTGTTGACCGCATCCCCTGCCTCGGCATGAAAATAGCCCCCCACATAGCACAGATCCTGGCAGCGGTCTCCATCATCCTGGGGCTGTTCAATGCGGTGCTGTTCCTGTCCAGCAGGCGCATGAGCGGCGCGCTGTATTTCTTTGCGGTCTCCATCATCCTCATTGCCTGGTCTATGGGCAACCTGATGGAGCTGATGGTAGACACCCTGCCCCAGCGGATCACCTGGCTGGAGATCCAGGAGCTGAGGCTGCTCCTGGCCATTCCCATCCTCAGTTATAGTTTTGATGTTCTGGGCTTCCGCAAATATGTGAGCCATAGTGTTTCGGCTATCATCTTCCTGCCACTGGTAGTCTACACCCTGCTGGTCATGACCCAGGTGCTGGCGCCTTATGTATGGGAGATCATTCCGCTGTCGGACGGCAGCCACTATATCAAGGAAAAAACCCTGCGCGTGCTGGCCTACAGCTATATGTATGCCACCATTATGCTGGCGGCACTATTCATGTTTATGAGCGCACGCAAACGGGGGGGCGTGCAGCGTGCGCAGCTGTATTACCTGTCTTCTCTCACCATTATTACCCTCATCATCGGCATAGGCAACCACTATGGCCTGCCCAACACCCGCCCCAAACCGGAGATAGCCACCCTGGCAGGCCACCTGGTGCTGGCGGGCCTGGCACTCAGCCATTATAAAAGTCACTGGTTTGAAAAACCGGCACTGGGACGGGATAGTGTACTGGAGCGGGTTGCGGATGCCCTGGTCATCTGCAACTCAGATTTCATCATTGAGGATGCCAACCAGGCGGCCTGCCAGCTGCTGGAAAAAGAATTCAAGGAAATCGAAGGGCACAATCTCCTGGAGCTGCTCTATGCAAGCTTTCGCATGGAACAAGGGCTCAACCCCACAGAAGTGTCCCTGGCAGACCAGTTCTTTTATGCCCAGAAAGGCGAACGCTCCTACGAAGGCCGCTTCAGCGAGATCAGAGACAAGAACCAGCGCCCTACGGGGTTTTTCCTGAGCCTCAAGGACTATACGCAGCAACGCGCCACGCAGGTGCTGCTCAAGAAAAAGGATGCGGAGTTCGCTTCCTTGTTCTCCGCTTTCCCCGACTTGTACTTCAGGCTGGACCGCGCAGGCAGGGTACAGGATTTCCGCAGCCATGAAACCCGCATGCTGTCTCAACTGCCCCAGGAAATCACCGGCAAAACACTGGGAGAAATGATGCCTCCGCACATCTCCGAGGCCAGCCAGCTGGCCATACAGCAGGCACTGCGCACCCGGGAAGTGCAGTCCTTTGAATATAGCCTTATCCTGCACGGACAGCAGCATTACTTTGAAGCACGGGTCATTGCCGTGGACGACGAAGAGGTGCTGGCCGTAGTGCGCAACATCACGGAGAAAAAACTGGGCGAACAGAACCTGATAGAAAGCGAACGCCGCTTCCGCAACCTGGCGGAATATAGCCCGGACTTTATCTATATCTTCGATCATAAAGACGGCATCCCCATCTACATCAATAAAAAAGAACTGCTGGGATACAGCTTGTTATCCCTGATGGAAGACGGCTTCAGCCTGATAGGCAAAGTGTATCCCGAGGACCGTCCAAAAGTCCTGCAACATTGGAGAGCCCTGGGAAGCAGCCCGCAGGAACAACCCCTGGAGATCGAATACCGCATGCTCAACAGCAAGGGCGAGTGGGAGTGGCTCCAAAGCAGGGACCGTGTGATTAACCGCCTGCCGGACAACAGCCCGCATCAAACGCTGATTACGCTCACCAACATCACCCAGCGCAAACGCACGGAACAGATGCTGCGCGAAGCCAAGGAACAGGCAGAAGCCAGCACCCGCGCCAAGGCAGATTTCCTGGCCACAATGAGCCATGAGATCCGCACCCCCATGAATGGCGTCATTGGCACCGTCAGCCTCCTGCAGCGCACCCGCTTAGATGCAGAACAACAGGATTATGTGGAGACGCTGCGCACCAGCAGCGAAGCCTTGCTGAACCTGATCAACGAGATCCTGGATTTCAGTAAAATAGAGAGCGGGCGCATGGAACTGGAATCCGTGGCTTACAGTCCTTCCGAAGCTTTGGGAGAAGTCATAGAGCTGATGACACCGCGTGCCCAGGAAAAAGGCATAGAGCGCTATCCTACACTGTACAGAGCCCGTTACCGCAGCTGGTAGTGGGCGATGTCACCCGCCTGCGCCAGGTACTGGTTAACCTGATAGATAACGCGCTTAAATTCACCCACCAGGGCCAAGTCCATATCAGCTGCAGCCTGCAGGCACAGGAGCAGGACCAGGCAGTGCTGGAATTTCAGGTGATGGATACCGGCATCGGCATGTCTGCCCATGTGCTGCAGCGGTTATTCCAGCCGTTCTCGCAGGCAGATACCAGCACCACCCGTCGATACGGAGGCACCGGACTGGGACTGGCTATTTGCGCCCGGCTGGTTGCCCTGCAAGGAGGAGATATCCAGGCATGCAGCCAGGAAGGGAAGGGCAGCACCTTCACTTTCACCATTCGCAACAGGCTAACTACTTACGTTCCCCACCCCATGCTGCCTGCAGGCAGTATGGCCGTATGCTTTCAAAGTAAATCCCGCAGTTTTGCCTACGCAGAGCAGCAATTAGAAGCGATAGGCATTACCTGCGTAGGGGTAGATGAACGGAACATACAGATGGCGCGGCTCGACGCCCAGCATTTCTTTTTCATCTGGATAGACCGCGGGTTTTCCCCCGCACGGCTGGGACAAATGGCCAAAAGGTTACTCGCCTTTTACAAGGAAAACCTACCCCCCATCCTGTTACTGGACACAGACCCAGCCTTACTGCAAGGCATTCCTCCCGAACGCATCACAACTGTTCACTATCCCCTGCATGCCCAGCAGCTACTTACACAGATCAATAACCTGAGAGAAGGACAGCTTCCTGACGACACCAGTGCCGCACCAGACACCCATACCCCACAGGGGTTACCCGGCGAACAGTGGCCAATGTCTATCCTGGTGGCAGATGATAATGATATCAACCAGAAGCTGATCTGCCGCATGCTGGAAAAACTGGGCTACACCGCAGATATTGCCGCCAGCGGCCTGGAAGTGCTGGAAAGCCTGCAACGCAAGTCTTATGACCTGCTGCTGCTGGACTTGCAGATGCCCGAAATGGATGGCCTGGAAGCCGCCCGCTACATTCGCAAAGACAGCGCCCGCTATGGCAGCCCCATCCTCATGGCCATGACGGCCAATGTCCTGGCACGCCACCAGGCTGCCAGTTACCAGGCAGGCATCCATGCCTTCCTCTCCAAGCCCGTTAAGCTGGATACCCTGGAAAAGCAATTACACAGGCTGATCACTCAAGGCGCATTCCCTCACCTCAAAGCCGCAGGAGCCTTGCAGCTGGTAGACTACCTGGATATGGAGCGCCTGCAACAAACCCTGCGATCCCCCAGCCTGCAAGGGCCCAACAAGCTGCAAACCCTGCTGGAAAACTACCATATGCAGGTGCTGCATGTGATAGAACCCATGTTTGACATGCAAGAGAACGGCCGCACAGAAGAAATGCGTCACCAGGCTGCCCGCCTGCATGCCATTGCCGAACGCGTGGGGGCCCACCGGCTGGCAGAAGCCGCCTTGCAGTTACAAAAGTGTGATCCTGCCCACAGGGATGCGTGGAACAGCTGTTTCCGAAATATGGTGAACCTGGAGCGCATGACCGGTGTTCACCTCCAGTATGTCCAAGGCTCGCCAGAGGTCAACCCCCTCACTTAAAGACCGGTATGTGCGCACCCGCACCGTGCTGCTGTTCTACATTGCCAGCATGGGAGTACTGTTTCTTTCCCTGGGGCTTGCTTTACTGCTCACGCTACGGGTAGCCGAAGCAACCGTCATCTCCCTGCCGCCGGTTTTCTATCTCAACACCTTACTGGTGCTGGCATCCAGTTACACTTACTGGAGAGCGGGCCACGCGGCACAGGCCGGGAACCCTCCGCGCGTATTGCTGTGGCTATGGATGACGGCGCTGCTCACTGCCCTGTTTGCCACGGGTCAGGTGCTGGGATTTATGCAACTGGCAGGGCTGAACATTTACCTGACGAACAACGTGTATGCCAGCTATTTGTATGTACTGGCCGGGGCGCATGGCCTGCACCTGCTGGGGGCGTTTATCGTACTGGTTTTGTTACTCATCAGAGCTGCACAGGCCCGTATCCATCCCTCTGAGGTGCAATTGCTGGGCATCTTCTGGCACAGCCTGGGCGCCCTGTGGCTGGGGATCCTACTGGTATTACGCGGGGTGTATGGGTAAAGGGCAAGAACTTATACACTCCCCGGTTTCTGTTCCAGTTAGTTCACACGCGCCTCCACGCTCTCTCTATACGCACCGCATGCGTACTCACTTTTGTATGCAAATGCGTGAGCGTGTCTATCATATGTGACAGCGTACTTCCCTTCTCTTGCTGCAGCTTGGCAAGATACGTTACATCAATAATCAACTCTGCTACCGGCTCATCCGGTGACTTGTCTATGCTCAAATATACGAAAGGCTTACGCCTGGGTTATCACCTGTGTACCCGCACATACTTGAGCGGCAGGTTCAGGTTCATGCTGCTTTGCGGCAGGCCTTCTACACGGGGAAGCGCCGTGCGCCAGATATTGTAATAATACAGGGGCACCGCCGGGCAATCTGCCGCCACCATACTGTCCAGGCGGGCTGCCAGCGCACAGCGCTCTTCCGGGCGGGGCTCCTTCAGGTATTGATGGTAGAGGGCATCAAAGCGGGAATTATAGTAACGGGTATTATTACTGCCCGCAGGGGGATGGTTGGGCGAATAGAAAAGTGCCAGGAAGTTCTCCGGATCTGCATAATCCGCCACCCAGCTGGCGCGCCACAGCCGGGCGCTACCGGTGCGCACCTGCTGGCGCAAAGCAGCGGCATCTTCCACCGATATCTCCACGCGAAAGCCTGCCGCAGTCCATCCCTGCTGCAGATAGCTGGCCGCCTGGGCATGACTGGCCGTGGTTAGGAACTGCAACACCGGCAAGCCTCGTCCACCGGGATACCCCGCTGCTGCCAGTAGCTGCCGCGCCCGCGCAGGATCATAAGGCAACGCCCGGGTCATCTGCAAGAAACTGTCGCAAATGCCCAGCCCGGGAGGAACAAACCCCCGGAGAGCAGGGCGCACCGTATTTCGCAGCAAGTGACGCGCCAGTCCGGCACGGTCTGTAGCATAAGCCAGCGCCCTGCGCACCCGCACATCCTGCAACGGAGAACCCGGATCTGCCGTATGCAGGCCCACATATTCCACCGTAAGCTGAGGGCCCGTGTAGAGCCGCAGCCGGGAGCGATACTCAGGGGCCAATAGACCCTGGTCGTCCAGCAGAGCATCCTGGTAAGAAGGGTCTATCCCATCTATAAAATCTATGCGCCGTTCCAACAATGCACTAAAAGCACCCAGTTTGCTGGGGATGAAGCTGACAGCCAGGGCACTCACCCGCGGCAAACCGGGCTGATGATAACGGGTATAGGCATGCAACACCAGCAAGCGGCCCTCTTCCCAGCGAAAGAAGCAGAAGGGCCCGGTACCCACGGGATGGCGGCGAAATTCCTTCCCATACCAGGCCACAGCCTCGGCCGGTACCGCAGCGGCATAGGGCATGGCCAGCAACTGCAGGAAAGGGGGAAAAGGCTGCGCCAGGCGAAGAACCAGCGTACTGTCATCCGGGCAATAGATACCGGCAATGGTATCTGCCTTACCGGCATGGTAATCAGCGGCGCCCAGCAACGTATTGCGGAATACCCATAGCCCGGGGCTGCCCGTGGCGGGCTGGCACACCCGGTGAAAGCTGAAAGCAAAGTCCCGGCTGGTAAGGCGGCGGGTGTTGCCGGGGCCAAAACAGGGATGCGGGTGGAAGTAAAGATCCCTGCGCACATGAAAGGTATACTGCAGGCCGTCCGGAGAGAGGCGCCAGTCATGCGCGGCATCCGGCGCCAGCTGCCCCAGGGAATCAGACCCCACCAGGGTACTGAAAAGCTGCTGGCACATCCACACATTACTTTCATTACCCGCCTGCGCAGGATCCAGGCTGGTGAGGCCGGCATGCAGGTTGAAACGCAGGACCGGGCGAGGATCTTTAGTCAAATTTCCGTTACAGGCTGCCACAAGCAAACCCGCCAGCCAGGCTCGCCAAACGAAGTGTGGAATTTTCAGATAGTTTGTCAACAAGAGGGAATTTCGGCTAATTTTGTTCTCCCTACAAATATGGGGGGCTGCCGGGCAGTTTGCCAAAAAGCCGCTTCTTTCACAAGAAACACCTCTTTTTACGCCTTGCATACATGAGCAAAGTCATTTCCATAGCCAACCAGAAAGGCGGTGTGGGCAAAACCACTACCGCTATCAACCTGAGCGCCAGCCTGGCCGTGCTGGAATATAAAGTGCTGATGGTGGATACTGATCCGCAGGCCAACGCCACCTCGGGCATTGGGTTTGACCCCCGCAATATCAAAGCCAGCATCTACGAGTGCATTACCAACGAAGATGTGGAGCCGGCAGACATCATCCTGCAAACCATCGTCAACAACCTGAGCATTCTACCCTCTCATATAGACCTCGTGGGCGCAGAGATCGAGATGATCAACCTGCCTAACCGCGAGAAGAAGATGAAAACCGTGCTGGACAAGGTCAAGGATCAGTATGACTTCGTCATTATAGACTGCTCGCCTTCGCTGGGCCTCATTACGGTGAATGCACTCACCGCCTCCGACAGCGTGATCATCCCCGTACAATGCGAGTATTTTGCCCTGGAGGGCCTGGGTAAGCTGCTCAATACTGTGAAGATCGTGCAGCAGCGCCTGAACGCCAACCTGGATATCGAAGGTATCCTGCTGACCATGTACGACCAGCGCCTGCGCCTGAGCAACCAGGTGGTGGATGAAGTGAAAATGCACTTTCAGGATATCGTGTTCGATTCGGTCATCCAGCGCAATACCAAGCTGAGCGAAGCCCCCAGCTTTGGCGTGCCGGTGATCATGCACGACGCCAACAGCAAGGGCGCCCTCAATTACCTGAGCCTGGCTGAGGAGATCCTGAAGAAAAACAACATCCCGCTGCGCGCAGCGCTCCCCGACTCTATCCGTTCCTAATCCATGCCTGTGGCCGCCAATAACAACAAGGACAAGAAGAAAGCCCCCATGCGTTCTGCCCTGGGTCGTGGCTTGGACGCACTCATCCCACGCGGAGGAGACTCCGGCACAGATGCCCTGCACGCAGCACCTGCCGAAGGAACGGCAGGCAGTATTTTTGAGGTACCGCTGAGCCAGATAGAAGCGAACCCCTTCCAGCCCCGCACTACGTTTGACCAGGAGGCCCTGGAAGAACTGGCAGACAGCATCCGGGCACAAGGCATTATTCAGCCCATCACGGTACGACGGCTCAATGAAGGCACTTACCAGCTGATCAGCGGTGAACGGCGCTTCCGTGCCAGCCAGCTCGTGGGACTGGCACGCATACCTGCCTACGTGCGCACTGCGAATGACGAGCAGATGCTGGAAATGGCCATCATCGAGAACATCCAGCGCGAGAACCTGAATCCCATAGAGGAAGCGCTGGGTTATAAGCGCCTGATGGACGAATGCAGCCTGACGCTGGAGAAAGTGGGTGAGAAGGTGGGCAAAAAACGCCCCACCATCAATAACTACCTCCGCTTGCTGAAGCTGCCGCCGGAAATACAGGCCAGCCTGCGAGACGGCCGCCTGAGCATGGGACATGCCCGTGCACTCATTACCATAGATAATCCGCTGCAGCAACTGGCTATTTATGCCCAGGTGATGCAAGACGGGCTGTCTGTGCGGGCCACAGAAGAACTGGTACGCGCCGTAGGTTCACCCAAAGCCAAGGCCCCAGTTTCTGACAAACCTGAGCCCACGGCATATGAGCTGCAGGCCCGGGAAATGGAACGCAGCCTGGGCAAGAAGTTTGACACCCGGGTAAAGATAGATACCGGTAAAGACGGCAGCGGCGAGATCCGCTTCAGGTTCTTCAATGGAGACGACCTGAACAGGCTGCTGGAAATCCTGGGGTAATGCGTGCCAGTATCGGGCTGTGTTTTCTTGTGCTCATGGGCCTGTATACGCCCATCCGTGCACAATCCGACAGCCTGGGCCTGCACCAGCAAGCAGACTCCTCTGTAGCAGATACCACAAAGTCCCGCTGGCCGGTGCCTAACCGGGCGGCGCTCTACAGCCTTATCCTGCCCGGCGCAGGCCAGATCTATAACCGAGACTGGTGGAAGGTGCCCCTCGTATGGGGAGGGGTGGGGGCAGCCGGTTATTTCATCGTTTATAACCACAGGGAATTTACCCGTTACCGGCAACTCACAGAGACCACAGAGGAGCCCCTGCGTCTCCAATACCGTGCCCTGCGGGATTATCACCGCCGCAACCGGGATTTCACCATACTGCTCACTGCGTTGGGCTACGCCCTGGTAGCCGTGGAAGCCTATGTGGATGCGCATCTCTATTATTTCGACGTATCGGACAACCTGAGCATGGCACTGAAACCCGGCCTGATGGCTGCGGGACCGGCCCGGGCGGTGCCCGCGCTGGGAATACAAATACGGCTAGGACCACATTAGGCCCAAAGCTCCCTATCTTCGCAAGATTAAGCTATGAAACTGGGTCCTGTTCTTCGTTGGCGCAATCTGCTGGTGCTGGGTATCTGCCTCAAGGTGCTGTTGGCCCTGCTGTTCTCCAGCGGGTTCAGCGATGTGCTTTTCCGGCCCTTTATCGAGTGGTTCCTGGATAACGGCGGCAATCCCTATCTCCACTTTCACCTGAATCCCTCCGGGGAGGCTTTTCCCTACCCGCCCCTGATGCTATACCTCATGAGTATAGCGCTGCTACCGGTACACTGGCTGGCAGGGGAAGTGGTGGTATTACAGAACCTTTTTTTCAAGCTGCCGCTGCTGGTTGCCGACTTGCTGGTCCTTGGACTGTTGTTGCGCAGTTTTCCCAACCGCAAACTTGCCGTACTGGGGTTCTGGTTTTTCTCGCCCATTGTGCTATACAGCACCTATGCACACGCGCAGCTGGATATCATCCCCACCGCACTGTT
The DNA here is from genome assembly GCA_019638695.1 of Bacteroidota bacterium. Classification (GTDB taxonomy): domain Bacteria; phylum Bacteroidota; class Bacteroidia; order J057; family JAJTIE01; genus JAHBTG01. The sequence continues at coordinate 101,369 of JAHBTG010000001.1, forward strand.
CTTTGCAGCCATCTATTTCCTCCAGCACAGGCGCTGGCAGCAATCTGCCCTGCTGCTGGCCCTGGCACTGAGCACCAAGCTACACCTGATGGCCATCCTGCCCATTGTGGGGATCTATCTCCTGCGCCAGTATGGCTGGCGGCGCCTGGGCATCTATGTAGGGATCGTGGGGGGGGTATGGGGGTTGCTGACCCTGCCTTTCTCACTGGATAACAGCTTCTGGGCTTATATCTTCGGGGATAAGCAGCCCCAGTTGCTCTACAGCACTTTTTACCGCATCAATGATCTGAAGGTATACCTGCCCGTACTGGTCTTGCTGGTGCTTACGCTCCGGTTCTTCAATTACCGCAAGGCCAATGCCGATCTGCTCTACAGCTTTCTGGCGCTTACCCTGGCCCTGTTTGTCATGCTCATCACACCCAGCCCGGCCTGGTACTTGTGGATGATGCCTTTCCTGGTAATGTTCTTTGTGAAGTTCTACCAGGAGGACCGCAGGCTGTTATACCTGTACGCGGCTTTGCACGGCGTATACCTCGTGTACTTCCTGGGTTTTCACACGGGGGAGACCTACAACCTGGCCTGGCTGGGGAAAGCATTCTACCCCCATATTACCCCCAATGAAAAGCTCTATAACCTGGCCTTCACCACCCTACTGGCCACCATGGGCGCCCTGCTCTATGCAGTATACAGCCTGGGCTTGCGCTCCAACCAGGTATACCGCAAGCGCCATGCTACAGTTATCGGCATCGGGGGCGATAGCGGAACCGGCAAAACCACTCTGCTCAAGGATATCAAGGCCATGCTGGGCTATCGCATGCAGGAACTGGAGGGCGATGCGGATCACCGCTGGGAACGGGGCGACCAGAACTGGAAACAATACACCCACCTGGACCCCAAGGCAAACCAGCTGCACCAGCAGGCTGCTCAGGTGCAGGCGCTTAAATTCGGCCGCAGTATCTTCCGCAGGGAATATGACCACAGCACCGGAAAATTCACCACACCGGAGCGTATCTCCAGTAAAGATTTCATCCTGTTAAGCGGCTTGCACCCGTTCTACCTGCCTCAGATGCGGCAACTCATAGATATGAAGATCTATCTGGACACGGATGAGAACCTGCGCCGCCACTGGAAGATCCTGCGGGATACCGCCAAAAGAGGGTATTCCGCTACACAGATCCTGGAGCAGATCGAGAGCCGCATGCCGGATGCCCGTAAGCACATCTATCCGCAGAAAGACTACGCAGACCTTACCATCAGCTACTTCAGCGAAACGGCCTATACTCCCGGCGACCCCCATGCCCGGCCCAGTCTGCAGCAACGGTTTACCTTTAGTACCAGTCTGCCCGCAGATCCTTTGCTGGAGGTATTGTATCCGCTTCCGCTGGACTGGAACTATCAGCCGGACCTGGCGACACAGTACATCCTCATTCCGAACGAGCCCGCAGACCTGCACATCGCCTCCCTGGCGCGCCAGTTAATTCCCAACCTGGATGAATTGCTGGGAGAGCACGTGCAATGGCAGAGCGGCTACCGCGGGCTCACCCAGCTGGTGATCCTGTATTTCCTGTCTCATAAAATGATGCAAGATGGATAAGCTGCGCGGCATATTGCTGGACCTGGATGATACCCTCTATAGCTACCTGCCGGCCCATGCCACGGGTAACACGGCGGCTAACCGTGCGCTTATGAACCAGCTGGGCATTCCCTTTGAGGCACTGCGCGAAGCCTATGAGCAGGGCCGCCGGCAGGTGCATGCCCGGCTACACGGCACCGCCAGCAGTCACAACCGCCTGCTCTACTATCAGCAAGCGCTGGAACACCTGGGTGTGAAACCCTACCCGCTGGCACTATTGGCCTACAGGACCTATTGGGGTGCATTCTGTGCAGCCATGCAACCCTTTGAAGGCATGTATACCAAACTGGCCGCCTGGAAAACCCGCGGCCTGCGCATCTGCCTGCTGACAGATCTTACCGCAGATGTGCAGCATCTCAAAATAGCCACCCTGCGGCTGGAAGGGTACCTGGATGCGCTGGTTACCAGCGAAGAAGTGGGCGCAGAAAAACCCGATGCCCGCATGTTTGAAGCTGCCCTGGAAAAGCTGGGGTTAACCGCAGGGGGAGTGTGCATGGTAGGAGATAATTACGACAAAGACATCCTGGGTGCCCATGCGCTGGGTATACCCGCCTGGTGGCGCACCCCTACTTCTCAGCGGGAGATTCCCGGAGATGTTTTTCGCTGGTACCACTTTGACGAACTGAACCCATGACAACAGCCCTGGAGGCGCTGGTGCGCCTGAGTAAATATGCCGGCATGCGCCTGGACCTGGTGCAGGCCGGAGGCGGCAACAGCAGCGTAAAGCTGGCAGACGGGCAGATGCTGATCAAAGCCAGCGGGTTCTGGCTGAGCGAAGTAGAGACCGGCAAAGGCTGGAGCCGCCTGCCCCATGCTGCCGTAGCAGCCTTACTGGATGCCCCCGAATTGGTTAACATAACTGACAAGGCTGCCCGTGAAGCCTGGACCACCCAGCGGGTGCAGGGGCTGGTGCAGGAGGGGCCCCGCAGCTCTATCGAAACCTTACTGCATGCGGCCATCCCCCAAACGTATGTGCTGCATACGCATCCGCTGCTGGTAAATATGGTGGCCTGCCGGCCCGACTGGCACAATATGCTGGATGCCCATTTTCCGCATGCGGCGCTGGTGCCTTATGACACCCCGGGACTTGAGCTTACCCTGGCTATGCGCACAGCCCAGCAGCAGACACAGGCACACACCGGGCAAATGCCGCGCCTCTATTTCCTGCAGAATCACGGCCTCATTGCCGCGGCAGATACCGAAGCGGAGATCTACGAATTGCACGAACAGGTACTGGACGTACTGGAAAACCTGCTGAATACAGACACCCGTGCCTACCGGCAAAGCAATGCCATAGCCCATGCTTGTAACGCCATCACCGGGAGAGAGGACATTGCCGTCTATTATGCCGATGCGGACGTGGTGCGTCTTGTAAAGGAGCAACCGCAACTGCTCACGGCTCCCCCCTTCTGCCCGGATAAATATGTCTTTTGCGGCACCAGCACTTTATTGCTGCCAGACGTATCCGACCCGGAGCACATTCGCCGGTTTGTACGCACCTGGCACCACCCTCCCAAGGTGGTATTATATGGCGGACATCTCTACTGCATAGGCGCCAACCTGCGCAAGTGCTACGAGGTGGCAGACGTACTCAAGTTTCACCTGCTGGTACTGGCCGGAGTGGGCACCGAAACCTACACGCCGCTTCCTCAAAGCGAACTGGACTATCTCGGAGGCTGGGAGGCGGAAAAATATCGACAGCAACGCTAGGAAGTTGGTATGCCTTTTGCTACACAAATGCGTGCATAGCCGCCTTTCGCTATCTTTGTTCCTATGCAAAAGCTCATTCTCCTACTACTCTGCTGCCTTCCCTGGTCGCTCAATGCCCAGCGGATAGACTTTTGCGCCAATTATGAAGCGGACGGCGCACCCATTGGAGAGGCCACCGAGTGGCTCATCGGCAAGGACGGCAGCAACCTGTATATCCTTTTCCGCGGCAACGGCAAAGTGGCCGAAGGAGCACGCCTCAATTTTCAGCTGCGCAGCCAGGATGGCAAGGTGGACAGCCGCATTCCCATGGAGTACAGCAGCAAGGACGGCTTTGTGGTGGTAGACTATTTCTTTGATACCCCCGGCACCTTCACCGCCACCATGCGCAATGATGCAGGGGAACAACTGGCTACGGCCACATTGGTCATGAAACAACAGGCAACCCTTACAGCAGCTTCCACTACAGACTATGCACAGGCTAAGGTGGGTTTTGCCGAGCAGGTGACCGGAGGTCAGGCCATAGGCGTAGCCCAGGTGTTCGGCATAGGCAGGGACGGCGGCAGCATACAGGTATTTATCTCCAACCCCACCCCTTTTTATACTGATCAACTGCTGGTAGACATATGGGCCAAGGAGGGCAATACTTTCAGCCGGTTTATGGAAAGCCTTACCCTAGATATTGATCCGGAGTCCGGCTTTGTCTTTTTCCCCTACGAATTTACGGAGGCCGGGCTTTATCGCTTCAGTTTCTTTACCAAAGGAGAGACCTTCATCCAGCACGGCTATATCAAAACGATAATAGAATAAGGTGAAGGGCCTACTGTTCGCTCTGCTGCTATCTGCATCTGTGCCGGCCCTGGCCCAGCCAACCCTCACCAGCCAGGAACTTACCGGCACCTACCGGCTAGATACCGGGGCCGATACTACCGGCGGTCCACTGGTTCCTATGGTGCTAACTCTGTGGCAGGCTGAAGCCCTGGGGCCTAATGACCTGGTGGCCAACCTGTCCCTGAAAGCAGAGGGCGAACCGGAATGGCAATCGTCCGGAGACATCCGGGTAAGCTATGACCCGCTGCTGCAACAACTGGATCTGCGCATGGGAGACCGCTATTATCGTTTTTACCAGGCCACCCGGCAGGCAGACGGCAACCTGACGCTCCGGCGCCTGTCAAACCGCAGCTCTCCGCACCCGCATTTTGTCAAAGTGGGTCCGGAAGAATAAGCTGCTCCACAACCCTGTTCTGCAGGAAATACTCTCGTATTGTGATGTATCTTGCACTTCAAACCTCTAAGCCATGAATATTCAGGACTTATTTGGCAAAATGCAGCTGCTGCAGCAGCAAGTGGAAGAAGCCCGCAAGAAGCTGGGAGAATTGCGGGTAGAAGCCGAAGCCGGCGGCGGCATGGTGCGCGTAACCGCCAGCGGCGCCCGCCAGATACTCAAGATCAAACTGGATGACGAGGTGCTGCAAGACCGGGAAATGATGGAAGACCTTATCTGTGCGGCCGTCAACAAAGCGCTGGACCAGGCAGACCAACTGGCCAGGGAAGAGATGGCGAGAGCCACCAGCGGGCTGATGCCCAATATGCCCGGCATGGACCTCTCCCGCTTCGGACTATAAGGCCCCGGATGGGAATGGAGGCCCCTGCTGTTACGCTGGTGATCGTCAACTGGAACGGCAAGCACCACCTGGAGCGGTTCCTGCCCTCCGTGGCAGCCACGGACTATCCCTCGCTGGAAATCCTGGTGCTGGACAATGCCAGCACAGATGACTCCTGTGACTTCCTGGAAACCCATTACCCCGATATACGGCTGGTGCGCAACTCGCATAATGACGGGTTTGCCCGCGGCAATAACATTGCCTTGCAGCATGTGCATACTCCCCTCGCGCTATTACTCAACTCAGACGTTGAGGTCACTCCCGGATGGCTGCACCCGCTGGTGGCGCGTCTGCAGACAGATGCCCGCATAGCCGCCGTGCAACCTAAGGTCCGCGCCCTGTATCAGCCGCACCTGCTGGAATATGCCGGCGGTGCAGGTGGGTGGATAGATACCCTGGGATTCCCCTTCTGCCGGGGGCGGGTATTTGAGGAGCTGGAACCCGATAACGGTCAGTATGACGATGCACAGCCTGTTTTCTGGACTACCGGGGCCTGCATGCTGCTGCGTATGGAAGCGGTACAAGACCTGGGCTATCTATTCGACGAGGCCTACTTTGCCCATATGGAAGAAATAGACTTTTGCTGGCGGGCACAGAACCGGGACTGGCAGCTATGGGTAGAACCGGCCTCCGTGGTCTATCACCTGGGAGGGGGCACCCTGCCCAAGCAACACCCCCGCAAAACGTACTACAATGTGCGCAACAGCCTGATGACGCTGGTCAAGAACCTGCCGGCCGGGGCTGCACTGCGCACTGTACTCATCCGCCTGCCGCTGGATGGCGCAGCCGCCATGATGGAACTAGCTACCAAAGGCAACTGGCGGTTCGTATGGGCGGTGCTGCGGGCGCACTTTGCCTTTTACCGCCGCATTCCTTATTGCCTGCGGCAACGGCGCGGGCAGAAGCGCAAGCCCCTGCGGGCACTGCAAGGCGTATATCCTCATTGGCTGGTCTGGCAATATTTTGCCCGGAAAAAACGTACCTTCAGTACATTATTGGCTTACTGAATCTTTCTCATGTTACATAACCTGGACAGCATTCGCGCATTTTGCCTGGCCCTGCCCCATACCACCGAGGACTTTCCCTTTGGAGAAGACACGCTGGTCTTCCGGGTAGGGGGCAAGATCTACGCATTGCTGGGCACAGATGCACGGCCATTGTCCATCAACCTGAAATGCGACCCCGACCGGGCACAGGAGCTGCGGGCGCGCCACCCGGCCGTTCTCCCCGGCTATCACATGAATAAGAAGCACTGGAATACGGTCATACTGGACGGCAGCCTGCCCACCAGCCTGGTGGCCGAGCTGATCACGCACAGCCGGGAGCTGGTGGCCGCATCCCTCTCCCGCAAAGAACGGGAAGCCCTGGGCCTATGATTCCCCTGCAGCCTTTCCTGGACAAGGCCCGCCGGTGGTGCAGCCTGCAGGAGCGGTCTGCCCTGCAAGTGCTCACCCGACTGCAAAAGGAAGGCTGTCCGTTACCACAAGCCACGGAGATACTGGACATACTACAGCAGGAAGGCTTTCAGGATGACGCGCGACTGGCCCAGGTATATGCCCGCAGCAAAGCGGTACATAGTGCATGGGGCCTGGCCAAGATACGCCAGGCGCTACAGCTGATGGGAGTACAGGACGGCCCTATTGCAGAGGCGCTGGCACAGATAGATGCCGATGCGGCGCTGGCCCGCCTGGATAAAACGCTGCTGCAAAAATGGGATCGCCTGCAGGGCGAAACGGACCCCAGGCAGCGCAAAGCCAAACTGGTGCGCTTTCTGCAGCAAAAAGGCTATAGCCTCTCCCAGATATTCGCCGCTATAGCGCGCCTGAAACTTGACACTTAATAAAGCCAGGCTTTTGCAAGTGTCATAGCAAGGATAGGGCAGTTTTTTTAGAAGAATTACTGAATTTTCCTGCGGGTATTTACTTAAATATAATTGCCCAATCCCGGGCGCATACCGGCACAGCTTTCTACCTATAACGACAGATGCTTGCCAAAGAATGACTTAGCTCACCAGTCTCTGTCTGCAGGATGCCTGCAGGCACAAGTGCATCTATGCGCACCCTATGGCTGGCATGGAGAATGGTATTCATGTCCGGCAGGATCATGCCTACATGGATAATCCGGCCCTCTGCAGTGCCAAAGAAAGCGAGATCAAAGGGCTTGCGTGCTTCAAAAGAGACAGGGTGTCCGCCTGCCTCAGCCTGTTGCCAGGCATCCCGCGGCAGGGCATACCCTACGCAACGATACAATATCTGCATCAACCCCGAGCAATCTATACCGGCATAGGTGCGCCCTCCCCACAGGTAGGGGGTATTGAGGAATGTATTCCCCAGCAGAGGCAATGCCGTCACAGGCAAGGGGGTACCAAATACGTCCGGCGTCCATTGATACACATGAGGCCCCAGCGATAAGGACCCTTCCCTGGCCACGGCCTCCGGCAGGCAACTACCGGCATATACTGCTTGTGCAGCCTGTAACGGGCCAGTCTGACGGCGCACAGGTTGCAGCGGCTGAGTTGCACAGGCATAGGGTCCTGCACCGGGCCAGTCTGACGGCGCAGGGGCCAGCATGGCGGCCGGCACCCAGCCGGTGTATCCATCCAGGCGGCTTTGCACCTGCATCCATTCTCCCTGCTCCTGCAACCCGGCCACCGGCTCAAACAGCAAGAGCTGAGACGTCTGTTCCGAACGGTGGGACGCCTCAGCTCTTAAGGGAATTATACTTTCCGTAGCAAGGTACATAACTGCAAATGTACCTTATTCCACCAATGGAAACTGCCTAACGCAGGGGGACATCTGCCGAGAAGCCGGCAACAGATACCCGTGCCGTCTTGCCCAGCTCGCAGCCATTGCCATAATCCACACGGATGGTCTCTGCATCCTGGGGCATCACATCCAGAATACCGGAGAAGATATAGCGGCAGTTGAGCTTGATGGTAAGCGGCGTAATAGTGACCATGCTATAGGTGCGCCCGGCACGGGTGAGCCCATTGGCAGTGCCGGTTACCGTATAAACATCGTCATAAATATCCAGTGGAGTAGATTTTCCCTCGGTCCAGGTGCGGGTACGGTTGCTTTGCCAGAAGATGGTACCACTATTATCTGCCAGCGTAATGGTATCCCATTCTGCTACGGTGAACGTCTCCTGGTCCTGGTCATTTTCGCCTTCGTTGGTCACTACACGACGGATCTTGTGCCAATGGTTATTTACGTAATAATCCTTAGTGGTTGTGGTGATGACAGTGCCCGTGGCGCTATAGTCCCCCGTCCAGTCCACATATACCCAGCCTTTGCGGGTGCGGCCGTCATTGCACAGGATACCTGAGGTACCAAAGTTGATACTGAGCTTGGGAGACGCCTGAAGATCCAGCGTACCGGTTACACCATTGGGCAGGCTCCAGAGAATACCCTGGCTGGTCTTGGCCTGGCTGTTTTCAATCTGCTCACGGGAGATATTGTTCACGTTACTGACCTCCCCCTCTGCCATAGCATGATCTTCGGCAAAAGAGACGTCTACGGACTTGGGTTTTTCATCGTCCTTTTTACAAGCGACCAGGAGTGTCAGTACTCCTGCGAAAAGCACTAGAGAAATCAAGGGTTTCTTCATGGGTCAAAAAATTTTAGCTAATCAGGTCAAATTTCATACCAAAAACTACGTAATCCGAAAAAATGCTCCGAAAAGGCGAAAAACAAGGATCAATGGTCAATCCTGCCACTTTCTGCACGCAAGGTCTTGTCTACAATCAGCATCAGCGGAAGCGGCTTGCCCGCCATCTCTACCGCTACCTGCGCCCTGAACTGCTGGCGCAGGTATACTTTGGGCGGGCGGTGCCCCAGGCTGTCTGGCCAGGCAGTACCCCGGGTGGTACCTGCAAGCTTATGCACCTGCATGCGGGAAACCCCCATAAGAACAGCTCTTTGGTGGGGGTGCAGGGAAAGCGCTCCCGTCATCTGCAGGCTGTCCGGCGTATGACGCCATTCCTGCTGCACCTGCATGGGAATATTCTGCCGGGTCAGGAATGTAGCCTTCCAGCTGTTATCGTTGCTATGGGCAGGCAAGGGCACCCACACCTGCTGCAAAAGTTCCTCCAGAGCTTGCGCGCCCAAACGGGCATCCGCTTCCTGCGCATGGTCCCGGGCGCCGGTGACCTGCCGCACCTGTAACCGGCCGCCACGAGCATCGCATTGGATACGGAAGGTTGCGGCCAGTAACGGATGATACAGGCGCCCCAGCTGGCTATTCCAGCTCACGGAATCCCGGCTGTCTATGGTCTTGGCATCGTCCCCGGCATATTGCACGATGCGCAGGCGGGTATAGTGTGCCCGCAGGACCCGTTGTTCCCCGGGCAAAAGGCTGTCCACTTGTACCTGCAGCCATAATTCCAGGTGCTGGTTCACTTCGGCCGGCACCTCGTTCAGCACGGTGGTAATGTGCTGGTCGGAAACGATATGCTGCGTCCATGCCTGGCCCGGGGTCCAGTGATAACGCAGGGACTTCTCAGCGGAACCCGGGGAGGCCGTGCAGGCAACGAGTAAACACAAACTCCACAAGGGCAGCCTGTACAGGGAAGATCCATACCGGTGTTTCATAACTGACGCAGACATTCTGTAAGCAAAGCAGGGCCACGGTAAATAAACCCGGTATATACCTGGACCAGGCGGGCACCCGCTTCCAGCTTTTCCCTGGCGGCGGCGGCGCTATCTATCCCCCCAACTGCTATAACGTTCACGCCTTGCCCGGCCAGGTAACGAACGACCTCCGTGCTACGCGCGCGTACCGGTGCCCCGCTCAGTCCCCCGGCACCCATCTCTTCCACGCGATGGGCAGGGGTTTGCAGGCCGGCACGGGAAAGCGTGGTATTGGTAGCCACCACACCGGCAATACCGGTCTGTTGCACAATCTGCACAATATCTGCCAGTTGGGCAGGTTCCAGGTCCGGGGCTATCTTAAGCAGAAGAGGTTTGGCCATATGATTGACATCCTGCAAAGCGGAGAGGATGGCCAGCAGGGCGTCCTTACCCTGCAGCTCGCGCAAACCGGGTGTATTGGGACTGCTCACATTCACCACAAAATAATCTGCCAGCGGCAATAGCCTGCGGAAGCAGATGAGGTAATCGTGCACAGCTTCTTCATTAGGCGTATCCTTATTCTTGCCGATATTGGCGCCCACCAGGAATCCGGACGGGCGGCGCTCCAGGCGGCGGGCCATGGCCTCCACACCGGCATTGTTAAAGCCCATGCGGTTGATCAGCGCACGGTCAGGCGGCAGACGAAAAAGACGTGGGCGGGGGTTACCCTCCTGCGGACGGGGGGTTACGGTGCCCACTTCTGCAAAGCTGAAGCCCAGGCGCTGCCATACGTGCAATAATTCGGCATTCTTGTCCAGCCCGGCGGCCAGGCCCACGGGGTGAGGGAATTTCAGTCCAAAGGTCTCACTGGCCAGATGCGCGCCCGGACGCGGCGCCGCTGAGATTCCGGCCAGATTTCCTAATGGGCTCCTGAGCACGCCAAAGACGGCGCGGTGCGCGCGTTCTGCATCCATGCAGAACAAGAGAGGCTTCAGCAGGCTATACACAGGACATTCCCGGAGTTATTCGCCCAGCAGTTCTTTGACTTTGGCTTCCAGCGCAGGGCCTCTCAGGTTCTTGGCCACCACTCTGCCCTCTCTGTCCAGCAGAAAGGTAGAGGGAATGGAGCTTACCCCATAGGCCTTGGCATGTTTACTTTGCCAGAAGCCCAGGTCGCTCACATGGTATGGCCAGGCCAGCTGGTCTTTCTCAATAGCCATTTTCCAGGCGTCTTCGGTACGGTCCAGGCTCACGCTGAACACGGTGAAGCCTTTATCCTTGTATTTCTCATACACACTGACCACAAAGGGGTTTTCCTTGCGGCAGGGACCGCACCAGCTTGCCCAGAAATCCAGCAGTACCACCTTACCCTTAAGGTCGCTCAGTTTATAGGTCTTGCCGTCGGCACCCTTCTCTTCTATCTCGGGCACCGGTTTACCAATGCGGATACTGCTACCGATCTGCTTAAGGTTATTTTGCAACATGGGCGTATACTCGCTGTTGGGGTAGGTCTCCACATACAGGGTGGCCAGCTCAAAATAGATATCGCGGAATTCCGGCGTTTGCTGGGCATTCTGGTCCACACTGCCATCTATAGCTGCCAGTAGCATCATTTCATGATTACGGGCGCCCTTGGGCGCTTTGGCAAGGTGCTGGTGCATATCATTCAGCAGCTTCTCCGCACCATACCCATATTGCACCATGAGTGCGGTAACATAGCTGCGGATGCGCTGATAATACACGGGATAATAGGCCAGTTCGGGGTTCTCAAAAGGTATGTCCTTGAGAAATTCGCGAACATACCATTCCTCCGGGGTGGCCGGACGAGCGGCCGGGTCAACCGCCTCATAAGGCAGGTAGTAATACAAACCGGAAAGCGTACCCAGCTGGTCTTTACGCTGGCGCAGGCCCTGGTAATAGCTGGCCTGGGTCTTATAGAGCGAATCCATCTGCTGGGTGAGGGCCGTTTGCTGCGCCCCCCCGGCCATGCGGTCTTGCTGTATCTTCTGCCACAGGCCATTGACCTCCTGCTGGTACGTACCCGCCCGCATGAGGAACTCCTTGAGGTCCCGGTTCAGTGCGCTGCCGGGGAAAGTAGCGCTCACACCCAGTGACTTCTGGGCGTCGGCCTGTATCTCCAGTTTCTTTTCAGCGCCCAGTAACACCATAGCGCCATCTATCTGCTGTTCGCCCTTAACCAGGCCTACCAGGTACATGCCTTTCTCCGGGATGGTCGCCGTAAAAGAAAAGACGGCCACCTCTCCGTTGCGGGTAAGCGGGGCTGCTGCCAGGGTTTCATAATTAGACCCCACCGCCTGCATCAGGTAAATGCTGTCCTGGGTGGCGTGGGTAATCTGGCCGCTCAACTGCACGCTGATTTTGCCCGGCAGGGGAGGATGTGCCTGAGATGAACCGGCACCGCTGCACATGAGCAGCAGGCTGGCAAGGGGTATGGAAAATAAAGTGCGTATACGCATGATCGTAAGCGGGGGAAATGCTGCCGGACAACCTCCTAAACGGTGCCAGGCGCTGCCTATGCAAAGTAACACGAAAAAGACCAGATATATGTGGCAAACTGCCCTGATTGTGCGGATTGTCTATCGAAAGGCCGGCTATTGCAGCACAACCTTCTCCACCCGGCTGCCCGCGCGCAGGAAGTATACTCCGCGGGGTAACGATGCCACCGGGAGGGCAAACATACCAGTGCTCGCCTCGCAGGCCAGCACTTCTCGCCCGGTAGCATCATACAGGCCGATGCGGACATTGGCCGTAGCCGACACGGTTCCATATACTACTTCGGTAACCGGATTAGGATAGACCCGGAGGGCCGGAAGCTGTGCGCCGTCACGGGCCACCACCTGGTTCAGGGTAATATCGTCTTCCTCGGTAAGGATGCCTGAGGGGTTACTGCTGCGCCGCAACTGCACATACACGGTCTTGGTACCATTTCCATTACTCAGGGTCCAGTTGATGCGGTTATTGGCGGGAAATGCCGCCCAGTCTGACCAGGTATTGAAATCATTGCTCAGGCGCATCTCGTCATAATTGGTATTCGGGCGATAGATATACAGGCGCACCTCCGCAGAAACGGTCTCCAGGCTGTCGTTATTGATTAGCAACGGATAGCTGGCATTCGCCCCGAACACCTGTACCCACAGATGCGCATTGAGCGGTGCCAGCGTATTGGGTGTATAGCCCATACCCATCTCCCGGCTGGCGGTATTGCGCATATTCTCGTCATGGGTCGTGCTGTTCTGCAGGCTGGTAAATGCCTGCTGGGCAGTAGACTGGTTATAGGCAATATTCTCAGACACCGCCAGCCAGCTGGGGTAGAAAGCCCCCACACGGTCAGACATGGTGCAACTGGGTTCACACTCCGGGGGAGCGCCGGTAATGGCACCCACCACGGCACAAGGGTAGGAGGGATGCGCCACGTAACGGGTAGTAGCCATGTCATTGGCATGGAAACGGGCTGCACGGGCCAGTTCCGCATTCCAGCGCAGCGGCGGCAGATTATTCTCCAGGCGATATGCATTGGTGCGGTCAAAGAGCTCCCGCTCATTATTTGCATTATGCACCGTCGGGGTTTCCGTACCTTCAGGACAACCGGCGGCAGCGGTCTTGGCCGCATGTGCCGGGTACACCACCGGATGCGCATCTATAATCAGCTGCGCCTGTAGCGGCAGGCTCAGGGCACACAGCGCACAGGCATAAGCGCCTATTTTCGTAACAAGGTTCATATCCGTATTATATTTTATAGTTAATCACTCCAGAAAAATAAACGGATGCGGCCTGAAAAACAAGCGGCTCAGGGCTGCAACCGGCGGTCCCATCTTGCCCGCAGGGAGTCTACGCGATATACCACAAAAAGGCTGTCCTGGGTAAACTCCGGCAGACCCAGGAACCGGGGCTGGTAGACGCGCGCTATCAGCACAAAATCCAGCGGGCGGTCCCGGGCCAGTTGCAACACCCGGCGGGTATCCAGCTGCGCATAGCCCTGGGAGTAAGCTTCCTGCCTGAGGAGGCTGTCGCCAAAAACGGCTATACGGCGGGCAGACTGCTCTGCCAGGCAATCGGGCCACAGCTGTATGCTGGGCTCCAGGTAACTGCGCCGCCCGGTGATCAGGTAGATCTCTTTGGGAGATACCAGGCCATCAAACGTGAGAAAGACTGCGGTGGGCGGCGTATAACGCTGTGCCCAGTTATGAAAATGCTGATGCGGAAGATACTGTGCATAACGGGAGTCCATACGATGCGCTCGTATGCCCATCCACAGCGTAAAGGGCAAGGCCAGCGCCCATAATAAAAGATACGCCTGCCGTATACGCCGGTGAGTATGAAGCCTGCAGGCATAATAAGCCAGTACAGCCAATGCAGCAGCCAGCAGCGGCGCCACTCCGGAGTCTGTGAGCAGGGCAGTGGCACATACGGCGGCCAACGCCAGTAACACCCAGATCCACAGGTACTTGCCGGTGTGTCTTACAGAGTCATCTGACGGCACAAAGAGGAAGGCAAGTCCGCTCCACACCGCTACCCACCAGCCCAGCTGAAACAAACGGGCAGGCTGGGCCACCACCGCCCACCCCTGGGGATGCTGTGCAATGAAATACTGGGGTATGAACCAGGCCAGGAGGTAGACTGCCAGCAACGCAGCTGCACGCACAGCCAACATGCGCTTCTTCTTCACCCACAACAGCACGGCACACAAGGCTCCCAAACCCAGGAGGGCGCCGAAGCTCCATTGCCAGGAAATGCGGGGAAAGCTCACGGCATAACGTGCAGGCAGGCTCTGGAACTGATTGGCGGTGTAGGCCAGGTGTTCGGCCAGCTGAGCGCCGGAGAGATCTCCCTGCAGGGTGATGATATACTGCACAAAGAACAGCAGTGGTCCCAATACGCTCGTCAGCCACCACAGCCAGTGGCGCCAGGGAAGCTGCACATCCATAAGCAAATGGGCCAGGAGCCAGTAGAATGCAGACAAAGGGTGCATCCAGGCGGCGCCTATCCACAGTGCGCCCGGCACAAGTAACCGGCCGGTTTGCCGGGTATGAGGGGTCAGGTTCATAGCCAGCAGGGCCAGCAGGGCCGCCACCGTCTGGGCGCTGCCGCCCGGCAGGAACGGAGGCCAGTAAGCTATGGTGCAGAAATCCCGGAGGTCGGGCGCCAGCACCAGAACCACTGCCGTAAAAGCGGCCAGAAGGGAGGCAGGGCTGGTAAGCCGCAGGGCCACGACCAGCCACCGGAATAACAGGGCAGGCAGCAACCCGGCAGAAAGCGCGGCCAGTGCATAGACCACGGCATACCAGTCCCAGCCGCCAGCATCCGCTACGGCCTTAATCAATAGGGCAAAGGTGCGGCCAGGATACCCGTCTGCGGACAGGCAATCCAGGTGGGCATCTCCACTGGGCAAAGAACCCGTTTGCTGATACAGCACGGCAAATTCCATGGTGGGCACGTCCCACCACACACTGGAGCCCTGGCGAAAGAACACCCACAGGCCCAGCAACGCTACGAGCAGCCATAAACTACGGCGCAGATGAGGGTAATGCGGGGAAGAAGCTTCCATAGAAAGGAATACAGTGCCTGCAAGTTACAGCCCGGCCGGGCTAAGGCGACTGTGAACGGGTTTTTTTGCGCAAAAAACCCAACTATGGGGGTTAGCTGCCATTTTTACAGGATGGAAGTTGTCCTCCTCTGGTTTCGTGCAGACTTGCGGGTGCAGGACCACCCCGCCCTCTACCGGGCCTGTCAGCTGGGGTTGCCCGTATTGCCGGTATTTATCCTGGAGGACAGGTGGCGCAGCCGCAGCGAGGCGGGGGTCTCTCGCCTGGGGCCTTTCCGCGCACACTTCCTGGCCCGCAGCCTGGAGGCCCTGCAGGGGCAACTGGCCCAGCTGGGTCTTCCCTTGCTGATCCGGCAGGGAGAAGCGGTGGCGCAGCTCTCCCGCCTGCTGGATGAACTACCTGTAGCAGCTATTTACGCGCACACGGAGCCCGCCTGGGAAGAACAACAGCAGGAAAAAGCGCTGAAGCAGCTACTGGACGCCAGGGGCATTGCGCTGGATCTTTCGGACGGTAACAGCCTGTATAATGTGGAGGACATGCCCTATACCGCCGGGCAGGTACCGGAGTTATTCACCCACTTTCGCAAGAAGATCGAACCCAGCACACTGGTGCGCAGTCCTTTACCGGTGCCGTCCTTTGTACTGGCGCCGGAACAGATACCTGCCGGCTGTCCTTTGCCTGACGCTCAGGTCCTATGCGCCGAATATGTGCCGGAACGGCATATCCCGGAGCAAACCGGCGGCGAACCGGCGGCATTGGCATGGTTGCAGGAATATATCTGGGAAAGGCAGGCGGTCGCTACCTATAAAGATACCCGCAACGGGTTGATGGGCACCCATTTTAGCAGCCGGCTGAGCGAATGGCTGGCGCTGGGATGCCTGAGCCCCCGGTATGTATATGACCAGGTGCGGCGTTATGAACATGAGCGCCAGAAAAACGAATCTACCTACTGGCTGCAGATAGAACTGCTGTGGAGGGATTATTTTCGCCTGATGGCGCGCAAGCACGGCCGCCACCTGTTTGGTGCGGATGGCCTATCGCGTGTTCCCATAGCCTGGAAAGCAGATCCTCTGGCATTCCGGCAATGGTGCCAGGGGCTCACAGGATACCCTCTGGTAGATGCAGCCATGCGGCAACTGATGCAAACCGGGTGGATGAGCAACCGCGCACGGCAGGTAACCGGCAGCTTTCTCACCAAGAACCTGCAGGTAGACTGGCGCTGGGGCGCCCAATGGTTTGAGTACTGGCTCACAGACTACGCCCCCTCCAGTAATTATGGCAACTGGAACTATGTGGCAGGGGTAGGCAATGACGGGAGCGGTTTCCGTTTTTTCCATCCCGTCAAACAAGGGGAAACCTATGACCCCCAGGGCCTGTTTGTCAAGCATTTCCTGCCCGAACTGGAAGCCCTGCCGCCTGCATGGGTACACAGACCCTGGGAATTGCCCGGGAACCTGCAGCGCACACTCGGGTTTGCACCCGGTACCCGGTACCCGGCACCGGTAGTCGATATCCTCGAGTCTGCCCGGGAGGCAGAAGTTGCTTATAAAAAGGGACTTGTTGATGGGAATCACAAAAAATCGTATTCCCGCATTCGTAAATTTGTGAAATAGACAGAATTTTATAGATATTTGCGGCAAAATCGGAATTATTCATCTCCTGCACCCGTTTTTGCTCCAAAGCACCCTTCTCCGTCATGGCCATACATATCACTGAAGAATGCATTAACTGCGGAGCCTGCGAGCCGGAATGCCCGAACACCGCCATCTATGAAGCAGGCGCCAAATGGGCGTATGCCGACGGCACCCAGCTGACCGGCAGTATAGACTTTGGCGGAGGCATTATCATTGGGGCGGATGACCGGCTGGAACCCGTATCCCAGGAGGTCTATTACATCGTACCCAGCAAGTGTACAGAGTGCATGGGTTTTCATGAAGAACCGCAATGTGCGGCCGTATGCCCTGTAGATTGCTGCGTACCCGACCCTGAGCAGGTGGAGGACGAGCAGACCCTGCTGGCCAAGAAGGCCTGGATGCACAGCGAATAAGCCCGCCCGCCTCGTA
Source organism: Bacteroidota bacterium (assembly GCA_019638695.1). Classification (GTDB taxonomy): domain Bacteria; phylum Bacteroidota; class Bacteroidia; order J057; family JAJTIE01; genus JAHBTG01. Next base: position 118,568 of record JAHBTG010000001.1, read on the forward strand.
TCTTGCGGCCATGCTCCGCCGCCTGTTTCGCACCCTTTTTAATGAGCGCCAGCGCAATGCGCTATACCACACCGCTTACCTGCTGCGGGGATGGTGGTACCGGGGTCACCGGTATGATTGCATATGCTGCGGGCACAGCTTCCGCAGGTTTCTGCCCTACGGACACACGCAAAGACCACTGGCGGCCTGCCCACGCTGCAACTCACTGGAACGCACCCGCCTGCTGTGGTATTACCTGAAGCAGGAAACCCCATTGTTTCAACACCCGTTACAGGTGCTGCATTTTGCCCCGGAACCCCGCCTGGAAACCCAACTGGCAAAAGTGCACACCAGCGGATATGTATCGGCCGACCTGAACCCGCACCTGGCCCGCACAGTGGTGGATATACAGGCCATTCCTTATCCGGACAATCATTTTGACTGGATACTCTGTTCCCATGTATTAGGCCATGTGCCGGACGAACCCCGGGCACTGCGGGAATTGTATCGTGTGCTTAAAAGTGGAGGGACAGCACTGCTGCTGACCCTGCAGGACCGCAACCGCGCCATCACCTTTGAGGATGCGGCGGTGCAGACCCCGGCCCAACGCCTGGCTGCCTACGGCGAACCGGATCTGATGCGCCTGCACGGACTGGACTTTCCGCAACGGATCGCTGCGGCGGGCTTCGTGGTAGAAGAGAGGGACTACCGTATGCACTTTACACCTGCCGCACAGGAAACGTTTCGCCTGGGAGATGGCACGCGTGAACGCATATGGGTATGCCGCAAACCTTAAGCTCCTAACCCGCTGGCCAGGCAAAGTTGCCGGTCTCGTGGGCAATCCGGGGTCAATCCCACAGGATCCTGACCGGGCGGCCCCGTAACCACTCCTCCACCTGGAACTGGCTCTCGGCCGAGAACACATTACCCCGCAGGTCCAGGCGCTGAAGGCTTTTGAGGTTCACCAGCTCGCGGGGCAACTCGCGGAGGTTATTGTTCTTAAGCACCAGGGTTTCCAGGTGCACCAGCGCGCCCAGCTCCATAGGCAATTCAGAGAGGTAGTTATCACTGAGGTCCAGCACCTTCAGACGCACGGCCATCCGCAGTTCCGGAGGGAGGCTGTCCAGCTCGCACCGCGGCGCACGAAGTTCTTCCAGGAAAGGCAGCTCCCAGGCCCACAGCGGCAGGCTGCCCAAAGGATTATCACTCAGGTTCAGGTACTTGAGACGCTGGCATTTGGCCAGGGAAGGGGGTAGTTCGCCCAACTGGTTATGCGCCACATTAAGGCGCTGCATAAAGATCAGTGTACCCAGCGCGCCGGGCAGTTCCTCCAGTTCCTTGTGTGAGAGATCCAGCGAAATAACCTGTGTAGGCACCTGCCGGGCGGCCTGCCAGGTAGTGAAATGCCCGGTGCTGTCGGGTTTCTGGGCCCACAGACCGGCGCTATGCACAGACAAGATCAGCAGCACAACAAAACGCAGCAGCATAGAAGAGGGAGTTATTGGCGCACGCTACCGGTGGGGATACCGGGAGGGCCGGGTTTGATGCTGGGATCTGCAAACTCATAGCGCTGCCGCAGGTAGTCATCATAATGGTCGGCATAGTTGCCTATACGCAGGAGGATGGCCATCGCTTCGTCGGCATCCATATTATCCACCTCGCGGATGGCCTTGAGCCACACCCAATCGCCATACACACTGAAGCCTACCCCATAGAGGGCATCGTTAATCTGCAGCAGATCCCGAAAAAGGACCTCATGCCCGGTATCGGGAATAGCCATTACCGGGGAAACCACCTGGTAATAGCCCCGTTGCTCGCTCTCAAAGAAGTCTATCCACACGGAAGCGGAACCCTTGCTCAGGTTGTATTGGCCGGGACGGTCTCCACGGCAATTATCGGGGTTGACACCAAGGCGGCGGATACACTCCTCCACCATGGCGTAATAAGGCTGAAAGTCGATCATGAAACGGGTGTTTGCACGAAGCTACAAACTTTCTGCCACATGCAAGCTTTGCTTACCTTTGCATCTAAAGCTGTTATCTCTCACTTTATCGCTCTCATGCCCACCATTTCCCAGCGCGGCCAGCAGATGCCGGCCTCTCCCATACGCAAACTGGTTCCTTTTGCAGAAGCGGCCAAGGCACGCGGCACTAAGGTCTACCACCTGAACATCGGCCAGCCGGACCTCCCCACACCTGCACCCTTCTGGGATGCCGTGCGCCAGTTCTGCAATACTCCCGTACTGGAATACAGCCACAGTGCAGGCATCCTCAGCTACCGCCAGGCATTGTGCGATTATTTCCTGCGCCGCCATAAGCTGTCGCTGACGCCCGACAATATCATCATCACCAACGGGGGGAGCGAAGCCGTACGCTTTGCCATGGCGGCCTGCCTCAACCCCGGAGACGAGGTAATCGTACCGGAACCCTTTTATGCCAATTACAATAGTTTTGCCATCGAAAGCGGCGTAAAGATTGTTCCGCTGACCACTTATGTCACAGAGAGCTTTGACCTGCCCCCGGTGGAGGCATTTGCCGCCTGCATCACGCCCCGCACCAAGGCAATCATTCTCTGCAATCCCAGCAACCCCACCGGCAAGCTGTATAGCGATGCGGACCTGGCCAAGCTCCGCGAGATCGTCCTGAAGCATGATCTGTACCTGTTCTCGGACGAAGCTTACCAGGAATTTGCCTACGACGGCGAAACCTTCCGCTCTGCTCTCAGCCTGGAAGGGATGGAGCAGCATGTGGTGGTCATGGACACTGTGAGCAAGCGCTGGAGCGCCTGCGGCGCCCGCATCGGGGCGTTTATCACCCGCAATACAGAACTCTACAACGCCGCAATGAGGCTCGCCCAGGCGCGCCTGAGCCCCCCCACGCTGGGGCAGATCGGCAGCCAGGCGCTGTGCATCCTGCCGGACAGCTACTACACCGAGGTGCAGGCCGAGTATGTGGCCCGCCGGGATACGGTTATCAATGCTTTGCAACAGATCCCCGGCGTGATCTGTCCGCGCGTAAGCGGCGCCTTTTATGTGATGCCCAGCCTGCCCATAGACGACAGCGACCGCTTTTGCCAGTGGCTGCTGGAGGAGTTCTCCCATGAGGGCTATACCGTGATGATGGCGCCGGGCACCGGGTTCTACGCCACGCCTGGGCTGGGCAGGCAGGAGGTGCGCATCGCCTATGTACTGGAACGCCAGCACCTGGCGCATGCCATGCAATGCCTGGCTGTGGCCCTGGAGCAATACCCCGGCCGTGTGGCGCCCCAGGCAACCGCCAAAGCCAATGCCTGAGCCGGCAACTTTTGGCCGTACACAGGTGTTTTTCCCTGATAGCTCCCCAGCTGCCGGAATAGCCGGCAGCTTTATCCCGTACCGTTGCGTACTTCTTTCAACACATGGCACGTATTGCAATTGACATATCCGGCGGCGATCTCAAACAGGAGAACGTCATTGTAGGCATAGACCTGGGCACTACCAACAGCCTCATTGCCCGCATGGTAGACGGACAGGCCCAATGTATAGCCGACCACGGGAAGGAGGTAATCGTTCCTTCACTGATCCACTTTGCCCCCTCCGGGGAAGTGATCGTGGGCGAAGAAGCCCGCCCGCTGCTCACCCGGCAGCCGGAACGCACCGTATACAGCGCCAAGCGCCTGATGGGCAAAAGTTACCACGATGTGCAGGCGCATACGCCTTATTTCAGCTATCGCATCCTGGATGACGGCACAGACAGCCTGGTGAAGGTGCAGATAGGCGGCCGGTATTACTCTCCCGTGGAGCTGTCTGCGCTTATCCTGAAAGAGCTCAAGGCTCGGGCCGAGCACCGGCTGAAGACCGAGGTACGCCAGGTGGTGATCACCGTGCCCGCTTATTTCAACGATGCGCAACGGCAAGCCACCCGGGATGCGGGTAAGCTGGCAGGACTGGACGTGCTGCGCATCGTTAATGAACCTACAGCCGCAGCGCTGGCTTACGGCATAGGTACACAGGCACAGGAATCACGCACGGTGACCGTCTATGACCTGGGGGGCGGCACTTTTGACGTGACCATTCTCCAGATCACAGACGGCATCTTTGAGGTACTGGCCACACATGGCGACACCTATCTGGGGGGGGATGACATAGACCGTGCCCTGTTACAGGAGTTTGCCCGTCAACTGGTGGTGGCGCCGGACCAGATGGAGGCAACATTGATGCAAAACCTGCGCCTGCTGGCAGAGGAAGCCAAAAAGCACCTCACCAATCATGAGACCTTTGCACACACACTCCCCATGTCTGATGGCCGGCAGGTCCGGCTACAGGCAGACCGTACCCTGCTGAACACCCTGGCACAGCCTCTGGTAGACCGCACACTGGAAAGCTGCCGCCAGGCGCTGGCAGATGCCCAGTTGACACCGGCACAGATCGAGGAGGTGATCCTGGTGGGCGGCAGTACCCGCATGCCTTATGTACAGCAACAGGTGGCCGCTTTCTTTGGCCGCACGCCCAAATGCGATATCAACCCGGATGAGGTGGTGGCACTGGGCGCCGCAGTGCAGGCCGATATCCTGGCAGGCAACCGCAAGGACCTGCTGCTGCTGGACGTCACGCCCCTGAGCCTGGGTGTGGAAACCGCAGGTGGACTGATGGACGTGATCATCCCCCGCAACAGCAAGATCCCCACCGCACTGGCCAAACAATACACCACCCAGCGCGACGGGCAGACAGGTATGCGCATTACGGTGTACCAGGGAGAACGGGAGCTGGTGGCAGAGAACCGCAAACTGGCCGAGTTTGAACTGAAAGGTATCCCGGCCATGCCTGCAGGCCTGCCCAAGGTGGAGATCCGCTTTCTGCTGGATGCCGACGGTATCCTGCGGGTCAGCGCCCGGGAACTGCGCAGCGAGGTAGCCGCAGAGATCGAGGTAAAACCCCAATATGGGCTGACGGACAGCGAAGTGGAACAGATGCTCCTGGCCGGGTTTACCCACGCCAAAGCGGATGTGGAAACGCGCCTGCACATAGAAGCGCAGGAAGAAGCCCGCCAGCTGATCTACCAGGCGGAACGCTTCCTGGAAAAACATGCCAGTGCATTAACCGAAACGGAACGTGCCCAGATGCAGGCAGAGGTGGATAAGTTGCGCCAGTTAGTGGACTCCGGGGCGGACAAGCAGTCGCTCCATGCCGCCATGGATGCACTGGACACCCTTAGCCGCCCTTTTGCCCAGCGGGTGATGGAAGATGCCCTGCGCCAGGCCATGGTGGGTAAGGGTGTGGGCGAGGTGGAGTAATCCGCTTCTATCTTTGTACTGTAATATCTCCACATGCAATCCCCCGGCATACTCTATACCGACAATCACCTGCTGGTGGTAAACAAGCCTGCAGGCATGCCCAGCCAGGGCGACCCCAGCGGCGATCTGTGTGCATTTGACTGGGCCAAGGACTGGATCAAACACAGGCACCAGAAACCAGGGGAAGTGTACCTGGGCCTGCTGCACAGGCTGGACCGCCCGGTAGCGGGGGTGATGGCTATGGCGCGCACCAGCAAGGCGGCAGCCCGGCTCAGCAAAGCTTTCCAGGGGAGGGAAGTCCGGAAAACGTACCTGGCTGTGGTGCACAAACGCCCCCCGCAGGAGGAGGGACAACTGGAACACTGGCTGAGCAAGCTACCGGGCAAAAATATCATGCGGGCCCACAAGAAACCCGGCGGCAATGCGCAGCATGCGGTGCTTACCTACAAGATGCTCAAAACCCATCCCGGTGGTATCAGCCTGCTGGAAGTAAAACCCCTAACCGGCCGCCAGCACCAGATACGGGTGCAACTGGCGGCTATGGGATGCACCATCGTGGGGGATGTGAAATACGGCAAATCGGAGTTCCTGCCCGATGGCTCCATAGCCCTGCTGGCCCGCAGCCTCACCTTACCTCATCCGGTGGGTGGTCAGCCCGTGACATTCACTGCTCCCTTGCCCTCACTGGAGGTGTGGCGGGGGTGGGGCATGGAGTAGTGCAAACACATCCCGATGAAAAATAGAAAGGCCCCACAGCATGGGGCCTTTTGATAAGAAGATACGATTGCCCTATTACGCCTTGAGCGTAAGCAGCGGGGTGGAGAGGGAGGAAGAGATATCCTCTGCAATGCTGCCCCGCAACAGGTGGGCAATGCCGGTGCGGCCGTGGGTGAGCATGGCAATGAGGTCTATCTTGAGGCGGTGGCTCAATCCCTGAATGCCTTCCTCCACGCTGTCATCATTGTGCACCACCAGTTCCACGTTGTTGTAGGGATACTTCGCGGTCAGTGCTTCAAACTGCTCATAGGCATGGCGGCTGGTGGCAAAGTTATTGCGGGTGTTGATGACCCCCACAAATAGCTTAGCCCCAAACATTTTGGCCACATCCAGCACATGCGGATACACGGTATCCAGGTTATCCTGAAAGTCTGTGGCAAACAGGATATACTTGATACCATTAAAAGTAGCACCTTCCGGCACACTCAGCACCGGTATAGAACTGTGGCGGATCACACGTTCCGTATTGGTACCCACCAGTCCGCCATGCAGCAGGCCGGTCACACCACGTGTGCCCATGATGATCAGGTCCACACGTTCTTCGGGGATCTCTTCATAAAAACGCCAGGCGGGAATATCGGCTATCAGCTTACTGAAAAACTTGATATCCCGGGCTTCGGGGCGTTCTGTCAGGTGTTTGAGCTGCACAAGGATCTCCGAACGCAGCGAATTTTCTGCCGCGCTGTCTACCTGGTAGGTGAGGCCGCCGCCGCTTCCTGCCACCTGGTAATAGCTGCGCTCGTACACGTGTACGAGGTGGAACTTACTGTTGTTTTTGCGGGCGATCTCGCAGGCAAAGCTGAATGCGTTCAGGCTGGTTTCCGAAAAATCGGTAGGATGTACAATGCTGTCGAATTTCATATCAGTAAGGTTTAAAGAATGGATTCATTGGTTATCGCATCAAAATAAGGGATAAAAAACTCTTAACAAAATGCCCCCCCTCATAAAAGGCATTACAGATAACTTACAAATTGCTTTTGTGCGTGTAGTGCACCAATAACACAATACCGACGTTATATTGCATATTACTTTACTATGGATCGCAGAGCATTTCTCAAGAACTCCGCGCTGGCAGGCACCGGCCTGGTGGTAGGCGGCAGCGTATTATCGGGTGTATTACAAGCCTGTGCCGGTGAACCGCATGGGGCGGAGAAAAACGCCTATTACACCCAGGCGCCCCTGCCCTATAGCTATGATGCCCTGGCACCTCACATAGATGCCAGGACCATGGAAATACACTATGGCAAGCATCATGCAGGCTATATTCAGAAGCTGAATGACGCCGTAGCCAAACAACCCGAACTGGCAAGCCTGAGCCTGGAGCAACTGCTGGCGCAGCTGAAACCCGATGCATTTGCCTTGCGTAACAACGGTGGCGGCACCTGGAATCATACCTTCTTCTGGAACTGCCTGACCCCTGCCCAAACAACGCCGAAAGGCCAACTGGCCGAAGCTATCCAGGCTAACTTTAACGACCTGGACGGATTCCGGAAAGTATTTGCCGACAAAGCCGCCGGCCTGTTTGGCTCCGGCTGGGTGTGGCTGATACAAGGGAAGGACGGCAAGTTGTTTGTAGCCACCACGCCCAACCAGGACAACCCGCTGATGCCTGCAGACTGGAGCCTGCCCCAGGGGAAACCCCTGCTGGCACTGGATGTGTGGGAGCATGCCTATTACCTGAACTACCAGAACCGGCGGGCAGAATATATCTCCCAGTTCTGGAATATTGTTAACTGGGATTTTGTCGCCAGGCAGTTGGCCTGACCGCCGTCTTTGTGTTTCTTTGCCCCTCGTTTCTTTTTTTTGCCCAAACCCCATGACCACAGGAGAGATCCACACCAATAAAGGTGTAATGAAACTAGAACTGTATGACAACGATGCCCCCGGCACGGTTGCCAATTTCGTAGACCTGGCGCAGCACGGCTATTATGACGGCCTCACCTGGCACCGGGTGATCCCCAATTTTGTGATACAGGGCGGATGCCCCCGCGGTGACGGCACCGGCGGACCCGGGTATACTATCCAATGCGAACTGAATGGCGGCAACCAGTATCATGACCGCGGGGTGCTTTCCATGGCACACGCCGGGCGCAATACAGGCGGCAGCCAGTTCTTCATCTGCCACAGCCGGCAGAATACGGCGCATCTGGACGGCAATCACACCTGCTTCGGCCGCGTGACCGAGGGGCTGGAGGTGCTGGATGCCATCCGCGCCGGTGACAGCATAGATAAGATCATTATCCATACTCCGCAGAACTAAAGCCTTGCCAAAGGTATCAGCTTTGCCCCGCGGACGGTACCCGCCCGAGGATATCTCATGCAGCTTAACCAACATACCCTCTCCGCTATTGTGGTAGCAGGCGGCACAGGCAGCCGCATGCAGCAGGCTTTGCCCAAGCAGTTTGCCTTACTGGCCGGCGAGCCTATACTGGTGCATACGCTGCGTACCCTGCTCTCCTTCAAACCGGCTATACAGACGCTGGTGCTGGTCATGCACCCGGACTACCTGGATCACTGGAGGGCGCTGGCTCCCCAATACCTATCCGCCGGGGATATGGCACGCATCCACCTGGTGGCCGGCGGGGAGACCCGCACCCAAAGCGTATGGCACGGACTGGAACTGGTCACCCAGCGGCACTCCCCGGGAGGTAAAACGGAGCATAGCCTGGTAGCCATACAAGACGGGGTGCGTCCACTGTTAACTACACACCTGCTACGCGCGTGCTATGACTCCGCCGCCAAACGGGGCAGCGGAGTAGCCGCAGTGCCGGTGAAAAGCTCGCTGCGCCGGGTAACGCCTCAGGGCAGCTCAGCAGTGGACAGAAGTGAATACTTTGCCGTGCAAACGCCCCAAACCTTCCGGCTGGCGCAGGTCCTGGACGCTTACCGCAAACTGCATGATGACCCTGCAGGTTACACGGACGATGCTTCACTGGTGGAAGCGGCAGGATTTGCGGTGCATCTCTGCCCCGGCAGTTACGAGAACCTTAAGATCACCTCCCCCGCAGACCTGGAGGTGGCCGAACAGATCTTGCGCAAAAGAGCTGAGGACTAAACCTGTAAACCCAAACGCCCGGCTTCCCGGGCCAGTCTTTGCGGGTCTATGGGCGCCACACCGGGCTGTTCGCAGACTAGTCCGCCGGCCAGGTTGGCCAATGCAGCGGCCGTTACGGGAGATAAGCCGCAGCTGAGCGCTGCCGCCATTACACTGATCACGGTATCTCCGGCTCCGCTCACATCGCGTATCTGGCGCAAATGAGCTGGGATATGATGCGCCTGACCGTCTTGGTCCACCAGCAACACCCCGTGTTCGCTCAAGGTGATCATCGTATGCCGGTGGGGCATACGCGTGCGCAGGCTGAGGGCTGCCGCTGCGATACCCGCCAGGTCGCCGCGTTGCAACTGCAGCGCCATCGCCTCATTCAGTTCCTTAAGGTTAGGTTTAAAAACGGTACTTTCCCGGTAGTACAGGAAATTGGCAAACTTGGGGTCCACCAGTACGGGGATACCCCGCTGACGGGCAAGGGTAGTGATATGCGCTATCAGATCTGCATTGAGCAACCCTTTGTCGTAATCTTCAAAGATGACGGCATCCAGGGGCTGATGTTGCACCAACCCGGTCAGTATCTCTTTCAGCAAAGCCTGTGCGTGTGCGCTCAATGCGCCTTTATCCTCCTTATCCACGCGCAGCATCTGCTGGTTACTGCCCAATACGCGCATCTTGGTAGTGGTGCGGCGATCTTCCAGGGCAAGGATGCCGTCTGCGGGCAACCCATGCCGGGCCATCAAGGCAAGAAATTGCTCCCCTTCCACCAGTTCACGACCGATCACCCCACAAAGTACCGGCTGTGCACCCAGGCTCAGCAGGTTGAATGCCACATTAGCTGCACCGCCCAGCCGGTATTCTTCCCGCTCCACATCTACTACCGGCACAGGTGCTTCTGGGGAAATGCGTTCTACCCTACCCCACAGGTACATATCCAGCATGAGGTCTCCCACAACCAGGATACGCTTTTGACGAATATCTTGAAAGAAACTCACTTCAGGGCATATAGAGCTTGCGCCATGCGGCTAATCGCCTCAGCAATCACCTCTTCGCTGGTGGCATAGGATAACCGGATGTGCGTGTGTGAACCAAAAGCGGTACCGCTCACGGTACTCACCCGCGCTTTGTCCAGCAGGTAAAGTGCCAGGGCATCGGTATCTGTCATCACCTGGCCGTCAGTGCTGTGCTTGCCCAGGAAAGCAGAGACATCTGCATAGAAATAAAAAGCGCCTTCTGGGGTAGGTAATTGTACCTCGGGCAACAGTTCTGCAAAACGGGCCAGGCCCTTATCCCGGCGGGCCTTGTAGGCTGCCTTCATCTGCCAGGTGGGCTCCATGGGGCCAGTCATGGCAGCCAACGCAGCCATCTGGCTGATGCTGCTGGCACCGCTGGTCACCTGCCCCTGGAACTTGCTGCACAGCTGGATGATCCACTCGGGGGCTGCCGTAAAACCTATGCGCCAGCCCGTCATGGCAAAAGCCTTGGATACGCCGTTGATAGTGACGGTACGCTCCCGGAACCCGGGGAGGGTGGCCGGGCTCAGCACCTGGGTATCATAGCTCAGCAAAGTATAAATCTCGTCGGAAACCACAAAAATTTCCGGGCGGGCGGCCAGTACGTCAAACAAGGCACGGGTCTCTTCCGGCGTATAGACCATGCCTGTCGGGTTGCTGGGACTGTTGAACAGAAACAGCCGTGTGCGCGGCGTCAGTGCGGCTTCCAGCTGGGCGGGGGTTATTTTATAGCCCTGTTCTGTGCCGGCATAGACCAGCACAGGCACCCCGTCTGCCATCTGCACCATGGAGGCATAACTCACCCAGAAGGGAGCCGGAATGATCACTTCATCTCCGGGATTGAGCAAGGCCGTAAACACATTGTAAAGACTCTGCTTGGCGCCGGTAGATACCATGATCTCATTGGGCACATAGTCGGTCCCATGATGATGATTCAGAAAGGCCGCCACCGCAGTACGCAGCTCCGGGTAACCATTCAAAGGAGGGTATTGCGTGATATTATCTTGTATAGCCTGAATGGCTGCGGCTTTTACATGATCCGGCGTGTTGAAGTCGGGTTCGCCCAAAGTCAGGTTCAGGATATCCAGCCCCTGGGCCTTAAGCGCACGGGTCTTGGCCGCCATGGCCAGTGTGGCAGATTCCTCTATGCTACGCAGCTTGGCACTGCCGGGAGGCGTGATCGTCATGGGAGAAAAGGTTAAGGGGAGAATAACGGCAGAAAGAAATAAGGCGGAAGATAGCAGAAAAGCGGGTATTCGGGGCTATTTTTCCAGGGTTTGGCCAATTTCCATAAGCGTCAGCTGTTTGCCCGCCTGGGCAAATACCTGCCGGGAGCGGTCATGGTCTACCCGGATAAAGCCAAAAGTATCGTAGTGCATACCGATCACATCCGCACACTGTATAAAGTCTGCACAGGTAACCGCATCCTGAACATCCATGGTAAAATTGTCTCCGATAGGCAGGAAAGCAAAATCCAGCTTATGCCGGCGAGGGATCAGCTGCATATTGAGCGAGAGCGCCGTATCTCCTGCATAATAGAACGCCTTACCTTCGCTCTCCACCACATAGCCCATAGGATTGCCGCCATAAGTGCCGTCGGGAAAGCTGCTGCTATGCACCGCCTCCACGCAACGCACCCGGCCAAAGGGGAACTGCCAGTTACCGCCCAGGTTCATGGGGTGGGTCTTGAGGCCCTGCTTCTCACACCACACATGTACTTCCCAGGAACCGACCACGGTGGCACCGGTGCGCTGCGCAATAGACACCAGGTCTGCCATATGGTCCTGGTGGGCATGACTGAGCAGGATATAGTCCGCCGGCACTTCGTCGGCCCGCACCCGGCCCTGCGCCAGCTCATTGTACGTAATAAAGGGGTCTAACAACAGATGAACCCCTGCCGTATGTATGCCAAAGCATGAATGGCCGTAGTAGGTAATTTTCATGAGAAGAGGAATTATTTTTGCAGCGCCTATGGTTTCCGTTGCAAGATATTTTCCTTAACCCAAGGGTGCAAGTCATGACCTCTATTATATCGGCCACACACCGGCCCAACAGCTATACACACCGGGTTGCCAGTTGGCTCTACCGTGAACTGCAGAACGAGATACCCAACCTCCAGTTTATAGACCTGCAGGATCTGCCGCATACATTCCTGTTTGACGACCTGTATGGCAAGCGCAGCGAGGCATTCGGCAAGATGGAAAAGCAACTGCGGAACACCGGCAAATTCCTGTTCGTGGTGCCCGAATACAACGGCAGCATTCCCGGGGTGGTCAAACTGTTGATAGACGCCCTGCCGCGCGATGTGTTCTCAGGCAAAAAAGCCGCCATGGCAGGGGTAAGCAGCGGCAAGTTTGGCAACCTGCGCGGACTGGAGCACCTTAACGGTATCTTCAACTACATCCAGCTGCATACCCTGCCCTTCCGGGCGCACCTGCCCAGGATAGAGACGGTGATCAGTCCCGAAGGCGAAATCACAGACGCGGCGGCGGAGAAGGAACTGCGCATCCTCATGGAGCGGTTCGCGGCATTCTAGCCGTCCGGGACTTTACCACTGGCCAGCCTGCAGAGGTAGTTTATCTTTAGTTTAAGACTGTGTAAACCTTTTCGGCAACGTTTAGGGTTCTACGCAGTATACAAGAGATGTGTATAGTTTATGCACCTTTTGCACCCGGATTACGTAGTATATTTAGGCAACACCTCTAACGCTTTTCAGCCATGTTCTTTGCCGTGCACCCTCTGAAACGGATGATAGCCGAAGGTGAGGGACCCACACAGGACTTCAAGAAGACCATATCCAGCGCAGCCAAGATCGCCAAGAGCCTGGTGGCTTTTGCCAACACCAAAGGCGGGCGCCTGCTGGTGGGCGTGCGGGATAATGGCAGCATAGCCGGGGCAGACCTGGCGGAAGAAAGCTACATGATAGAAAATGCGGCACAGGTATTCTGTAACCCACCGGTACGTTTTGAGCTGTTTGCCCACGAATACCAGGGACTGCGTGTGCTGGAAGTAGTGATCCCCGAGAGCAGGGAAAAACCCCATACGGCCAAAGGCGACGATGGCAGATGGTGGGCTTATATCCGGGTGAACGACCAGAGTGTGCTGGCCAGCAAAGTGGCAGTGGATGTTTTGCGCCGGGAAGCTGCCGGAGAGTCCACCGTGATCTCCTTCAGCGGTAAGGAGAAGGCCCTGATGGAATACCTGGACCGGCACAAGCGGATCACACTCACAGAGTTTTGCAAGCTGCTCAATCTCAGCCGCCGGGCGGCCATGCGTACGATGGTAGACCTGGTAAGCGCCGGGGTTATCCGCGTGCACCATACGGAGAACCCGGAGTTCTATACGCAGGTATAGGTATTAACCGAGCTTCCACTGCAGGAAAGCCACCATCAGCTCCCAGGAACCGGGGACCAGGACAAACGTAAGCAGCATCCCGGCAATAGCACCCCAGAAGTGCGCGTCATGTGCAATGCGGTCTGCATGCTGCCGGGCGGCCACATAGCTGAACACCAGGTACAGGATACCGAATAGCCAGGCCTTAATGGGTATTACAACCAAAATCAAAGAGGTCTCCGGGTAAAGCGTGATAAAGCTGAACAGGATGCCCGCAATGGCCCCGGAGGCCCCCAATGCAGAGTAGGCCGGGTTATCTTTATGCTTGATGACCAACGGCAGGCTGGAAACCGCCAGGGAGACCACGTAAATACCCGCAAAAGCCAGCCCGCCTACTACCTGCTCCAGCAGAAAAGCAAAATTGTAGAACACGAACATATTGAAGAACAGGTGCAGCCAGTCTCCATGCACAAGGCCCGCGCTAAAGAGGCGGTAGAACTGCTTATTGCGCACCATGCTATAAGGGTGCAGGATGAAACGCGCCTGGATACCCCGCTGAGGGGCCATCAGGTCCATAAGACTGGTCGCCAGGGTAAGCCCGAAGATAAAGCTGGCTACCGGCGCGCTTTTAATGGTTTGGACAATATCCATACATCTGCAAGAACAAGGTATTAGTAGGCACGGGTGAGCACTTCGCTCAGGTACTCATGCAATATCTGCAACGCAGGGTTAGGCAAAAGAGGCTGCAGCCGGGCTTCTGCCTGGCGCCGGTAATCTACAATCAGGTCCCGTGTGCGGGTGGGCAGATCCAGGTTATCATATAACGCCCGCACGGCAGCCACCTTGGCCTCGGGCTGGTCCTGCACGGACGCCCAGTACTGAAGGGCCTGCAGCTGGGCAGGGTCGGCCAGTTCGTGCGCCCTGAGCCAGAGGTAGGTCTTTTTGTTCTCAATAATGTCTCCGCCGGGCTGTTTGCCAAACTTGTCTGCTTCGGCATACACATCCAGCAGATCATCCAGCAACTGGAACGCAATGCCCATGAGGCGGCCATAGCGGTCCAGGGCTTCCGGCGCGCCTGGGGGGGCTTGTGCCGCCAACGCGCCAATGCACAAGCTTCCGCCAATGAGCGCAGCCGTCTTCTGCTCAATCATGGCCATATAATCTGCAAGAGTAGCCGCTTCGGCTGCTGCCAGTTCCATATCGCGCATCTGGCCCTCGCATACTTCCAGGGCGGCCTGGCTATAGCACCGGATGAGTGCGGCAGCCTGCTGCGGGAAAGCTTGCACCAAAAGCTGTTGGGTATAGGCATAGAGGGCATCCCCGGCAAGGATGGCGGTGCTGCTATCCCAGCGGGCATGCACGGTGGGCTGTCCCCTGCGTGTGGGCGCATTGTCCATAATATCATCATGGACCAGTGTAAAGTTATGGAACAGCTCCAGCGCCAGGGCGGCTGGCATACAAGACGTATGATCGGGCTGCCAGGCCCGGTAAGCCAGCAGGCACAGTAAGGGGCGGGTACGCTTGGCGGGCAGTTCCAGCAGATAAGCCGCAGGGGCATACAATCGCCGGGGTGCGCGCTCGGCAAGGCGCAAAGCGCCGAGGGCTTCGTTAATCTCCTGTTGCAGTATCGGGATAGTGGACTGGGACATGAAAACGGCAGGGACGGACATGGGTATTCTCCGGCAATAGGATCAACAAATATACAGGAACACCCTTACGCCTGTTTAGGTTTGCCGGACAGCTCAAAATCAATGATGCGCTTCTCCAGGCTGGTTTTTACTACCCGCACCCGCACGCGGTCTCCCAGTTTATAGATCCTGCGGGTACGCTTACCCACCAACCGGTGGTTACGTTCCTCCAGCGTGTAGTGGTCATCCCTGAGCGTGCGCAGGGGCACCATCCCCTCACACTTGTTACCATCGAGCTCCACATACATGCCCCATTCGGTGACACCGGTAATCATGCCGTCAAACTCCTGGCCAAGCACTTTGCCCAGGTATTCCACCTGTTTGTACTTGATACTGGCGCGCTCGGCATCGGCAGCTTTCTTTTCCTGCTCGCTGCATTTCTTGCACAAGGCCTCCATAGGTCCCGGCTGAACGGTTACGTGCTTGTCCAGTACCTGCTGCAATACCCGGTGGGTGAGCACATCGGGGTACCGGCGTATGGGGCTGGTGAAGTGTGCATAGTATTTAAAGCCCAGGCCATAGTGGCCGATATTCTGGATACTGTAGTATGCCTTGGGCATGGAACGGATGGCCATGCTGTTGATGATATCTGCCTCACGCTGTCCCCAGGTGTCCAGTACCAGTTTGTTCATGGACTGCGCCAGTTTCTGGGGATCTTCTATGTCAATATCATAGCCAAAGGACTGCACAAAGGTTTTGAGATTGGTGAGCTTGATCTCTTCGGGCTGAGGATGCACCCGGTTGGGAAAAGGTACGGGGGGAGATTTGCGGAAATTATGGATAAACTGGGATACCCGCCGGTTGGCCAGCAGCATAAAGTCCTCGATCATCTTATGCACATCCTTACGCTCCTTCACATACACAGAGAGCGGCACACCGTTCTCATCCAGCCTGAAACGGACCTCCTCGGTCTCAAATGTAATGCTGCCTGCCTTGAAACGATTGAGGCGCATCTGCTGGGCTATCTGGTTACACTTCTGCAGGATATCCGCCAGGTCTCCTTCACCAGTATCTATGATCACCTGGGCTTCTTCATAGGAGAATCGGCGCTGGCTGTGGATGACTGTGCGGCCAAACCACTCTTCCTTCACCTTACCCTGTTCATCAAGCACAAAGACAGCCGAGAAACACAGACGGTCCTGGTGAGGCACCAGGCTGCACAGGTTATTGGAGAGCTTCTCCGGCAGCATGGGAATGGTGCGGTCTACCAGGTACACACTGGTAGCACGCTCCTGCGCCTCGTTGTCCAGGGCGGAGCCGGGCCGCACGTAATGAGAGACATCGGCAATGTGCACTCCTATTTCATACAGCCCGTCTTCCATTTTACGGAAAGAGATGGCATCATCAAAATCCTTGGCGTCTTCGGGGTCTATGGTAAAGGTGGGTACCTGGCGAAAATCCCGGCGGCGGGCGATCTCTTCGGCAGGGATGGCATCCGGCACACCGGCGGCTTCTGCCAGGGTACGCTCGTCAAACTCCAGGGGAAGCCCGTATTCCAGCACTATGGCGTGCATCTCGGTATTATGGTCCCCGGCTTTGCCGATGACACGGTCTATGCGGGCGATAGGGGTATCCCGGTCCCACTCCATGAGTTCCACCACCACTTTCTCCCCTTGACGGGCATCTTTGTGGTGTTCTTTGGGAATGAGAAAATCTTTCTTGATGCGCCCGTCCTGGGGAATGACAAACATCCGTCCGTTGGCTTCTACATCCACCGTGCCCACAAAGCGGGTACGCAAGGGCTGCACTACCCTGGTAAACATACCGCGTAACCCTTTGCCCGACAGTTTGGTAATGCGCACCCGGACCAGGTCTCCGACCATAGCGGGCACGCGACCTTCATTCACCAGCAGGATATCACGGGCCAGTTCCGGCACCTGCACCATCTGGATCCCTCCCTGGGTATTGATGAGTTTCCCGTCTACGACGGCATGCTCCATAGCTGCCACAAATCGCAGCTTGGAGGCTTCTTCCACGTATTTGCGCTTGGCCAGGTCCTGCAACGCGCCTATGATATGATGAGCATCTGCCTTATCCTGCGGAGGCGCCAGCTTTTCCTGTATCTGCTGCAGGTTATGCAGCCGGTCGGGTTTCTCCAGTAAGACCTGCAGAATAGCGCCCTGTAACTCGCTGATAACGCCGGGCGTACGTTCTTCGGCTTTGGGAGCCGGTTTGGTTTTGGAAGAAGCAGAAGTTTTGGGTGCTTTCTGTGAGCCGGGCTTCGATGCACCTGGCTTGCCTTTTTTAGCTTTCATTCAAACAATGGGAGAGGGGTTATATCCTAAAAAGTGTCCCCATCACTTTTCCTTTGGGCAAAGATAACGAAAAACAGTGGCCTTATCGCGCAAGCACCTGTTAAGTTTCCGCGGACAGGAACCCCAGGGTTATTGCTTTACCCACCGCCGGGTATGCGATGTGCCGGCACAAGAGACGCGGACCAGGTAAGTGCCCGGCGCCAGGTGACTTACCGGAAGGATCTCATCTGCCAGGCGGGCGATATACGCATGATGCAGCACATGCTTACCGGCCAGATCGGTTATTTCCACCACAACCGGCTGAGACCGGAGCGCCGCATCAGCCCGCAGGCCCAGCGTGTGCACACCGGGATTGGGATATACATATACGGCAGCCGGCGCTAGGGCAGCATTCCTGGAAGCGGGCCAGAAGGTAGCATCCAGGCAGGCAAGGGCAGCCTCCAGGTTCACACATCCATACCCTACCTTGCCTATGTATTTGGGGTCATTATCCGCCTCAATGTCCCTGGCAGAATGGTACAGGCAATCGATAAGCTGCTCCCGGGTGGCCTCGGGCTTATAGGCTTTCATCAGGGCCAGCGCACTGCTGATCATGGGAGTGGCCATACTGGTACCTCCCATAGCAAGGTAGTGTATATCGGAATTATTACCGCAGCTATAGATGGGATTACCGGGCGCCATGATATCTACGTAGGCACCGTAGTTGGAAAAACCACTGACTGCGTAATTAAACTCAACGGAGCCCACGGCGATCACTTTAAAGAAGGAAGCGGGATTAAAGTTCTCTTCCCGGGCATTATTACCGGCACCGGCCACGAACAGCGTGCCGTAGTTGGTAATGGCATTGGAGATATATGCATTGAGTACCAGGTTGTTGCCCACCACTCCCCAGGACATATTGACGATGTCCGCGCGGTTGGCTACCGCATACCGCACACCATCTACCCCCAAAATACCGCCTCCGGCATCCGGCGCACCCTTCACAGGCATCAGGGTAACATTATAGGCCATACTGACCACGCCTTTGTGATTGTCGGTAACGGCACCGGCAATGCCGGCCACATGAGTACCGTGGTCAAACCCGGCGGGAGGAATAGGGTCATCATCTCCGTCGGCCACATCATAGCCCCTGTAATCATCTATGTATCCATTATCATCGTCATCTATGCCATTGCCGGGGATCTCGCCTTCATTGATCCAGATATGGTCTGCAAGGTCTTCATGGGTAATTCTCACGCCGTCATCTACAATGGCAATCACCACATTCCTGTCTGCCGGGCGAAAAAGGGACCATGCCTGCCGGGCATTGACCATATCCACCCAATAGAGGTTGATAGCTGCCAGCGGGGCGTCAAATTCATTGGGAGCATAAACATCTGCGTACTGAAAGAGCGGGTTCATCTCGGTAGTATCCACCCAGGCGACCTGCTCCAGTGCCTTGCGCAGGCGCAGGGAATCTGTCCCGGGCCGGTAGCGCAGCTTCCATACCCTGCCGAGCAAAGGATGTACGGCTTCCGTTCCACGGGTGCAGTATTTCTCCCACCGGGTAAAGCCAAAGGCTTCTGCCAGGGGGGTCAGCAGGGCAAAAGGCTCGGCAGCTTGCACAGCTGTGGTCTGCCCCCAGTCATGCTGCACAGGCAGGGTGGGCACAGCTTCCGGCCGGACTATCACAAACAGTTGTCCGGGGGCATACTGCTGAGCCCACAGAAAAGAGGTCTGGCTCCACAGGAGCGTCACCACTAGTATACGAATAAACAGCCGCATGCCCAATATTACGAATTTGACAGCCTGTGCAGCTTCTTGCCGTTCGATTGGCCTAAAAATCTGCTTTAACAATAAGTTCTTCTCATAAAAAAGAGGGGGATGCACTCCCCCTCCTGAGAATTATAACACGGAATGGTACCCGGCGGCGCTTAGTGAGTGGCCAGATAGGCAGCCACACCCTCGGCCGTGGCCTGCATGGCGTCCTTGCCTTCATCCCAGTTGGCGGGGCATACTTCGCCATATTTTTCCAGGTGGCGCAGGGCTTTTACCATACGCACCGTGTCATCAATATTACGGCCCAGCGGCAAGTCATTCACCACCTGGTGACGCACGACACCTTGCTTGTCAATAAGGAAGGTACCGCGGAATGCTACGGGAGCTCCGTTGTAGGCCAGCAGTTCCTGGTCATTGTCATCGATCTCGCTGTAATAGTCGCCTGCCAGCACATCAAAATTCTTGGCGATGGTCTTGGTGAGGTCGGCCACCAGCGGGAAGGTAACGCCCTGAATACCGCCCTTGTTTTTGGGGGTATTGAGCCACGCCCAGTGCGAAAATTTGCTGTCTACAGAGACTCCTATCACCTGTACATCGAGTTGTTCAAACTCGGCCAGTTTGTTCTGGAACTCCAGGATCTCTGTGGGGCACACGAAGGTGAAGTCGAGCGGATAGAAGAACAGTACCACATACTTTTTGCCTTTATACTGGCTGAGAGAGAAATCCTCTACGAACTCACCTCCGTTAACGACGGCTTCTGCCTTGAAATCCGGGGCGGGTTTTCCAACTAATACTGCCATATGATTTATGTATTGGGGTTAAAAAATGAAATTACAGGGTTTAGGAAACGGGAGGCTGAAAGCTGCCGGAGATATGCAGCTGAAAATCATACACGTCAAAGCCCGGTATGGGGTGCTTTTGCAGGTATTCTGCAATGAGTGCATGCAAGCGGGCATCTTCAAAGTCTGCAATGCGCCGGGCATGTTCATCATACAGGTGATGGTGCGGCTCTATGTTGGCATCGAAGAACATGGTACCGCTCTCACTGCGCACTTTGCGCACAATGCCTGCCTCTACCAGGCTTTCCAACGTGCGGTATACTGTGCCGATGCTGATAGAAGGCAACTGCGGACTAATGCGCAGATGCAGGTCTTCTGCAGACGGATGCGTATGCTCTGCCAACAGCGTAGCCAGGATGACGATGCGCTGTGGAGTCTGGCGGAGCTGGGCAGTCTCCAGCAGAGATACCGCTTTCTGGGTGGCTTCCATACTGCTACAACTGCTTGCAGATGAGAATAGTTCTCATTTGTAGTTAATTTTTACAGAAGCGGCCCGAAAGCACTTCACCTCTCAGCCTTAGACCCACCACAGTAGCCGGCAACTAGTATGTCTGCAGTTCAGGGGCTACTTCGCGGATATAGCGCAGGATACCGCCTTCCAGGGTATAGACATTCTGCACGCCATGCGCCAGCAACATCTCTGCTGCAATGAGACTGCGGGTGCCGTTCTTGCAATAGATGACATAGGTGACATCGGGCCGGAAGCGGCTGAGGTTACTTTCCAGGCGGGTAAACGGGATCAACCGGCCACCAATATTCACGATCTGGTGCTCATTGGGCTCTCGTACGTCTATAAGACTGAAAGGCACCTCTTTCTCTCCCCACTCTTCCAGCTCCAGGGGTTTGAGCGTCTGCACCATACGCCTGCGCACTGGTACAGGCGTAAGTATATCCTCGTCTTCCTCTTCCGGCAGCAGGGATTCCGATTGAGCGACGAACAGTCCCGGCTTGAGGGCCGGTTCCTCCGCAGCTTCTTCATTGTGCACAAGCAAGGGATCCGGCTCCTGAAGTGCCGGTTCAGGCAACGGCTCTTCCACCAGCGCGGCACCTTCCACAAACTGCGGCAAGGCCATCACCGGGGACTGCTGTAGCGCTTCTTGGGCCTCCGGCATTTCCTCCGGAACAACCGCAGGGGCTTTATCCTTTGCGGGTAATGAAGCCAGGGCTACGGTCACAAAGCGGTGACGCAGGCCGTCAAACTGCAATATACGACCGCTAAGAGGCTCTCCTATCCCGGCAGCCAGTTTAGCCACCTCTAGTGCCATCAGGCTGCCTATGATACCGGGTACCACACCCAATACCCCGCCAATGTTGCAATCCGGTACGTTTTCCGGCAACTCAGGGAACAGGTCGCGGTAATTGGGACCCGGGTTACCTTTCTTGTCCCTGAGGTTAAATACGCTCAACTGACCGTCAAACCCCAGCACAGAGCCATGTACCAGCGGTTTGCCCAGCTCCACGCAGAGATCGTTCACCAGGTACTTAGTCTGGAAGTTATCGCTGCCGTCTGCTATGATATCGTATTTCTCCAGGATGGCCCGTGCATTGCGGGTCGTGAGGCGCTCGGCATATACTTCCAGCTTCAGGTAGGGATTGAGCTTGGGCAACCGCTCCTTAATGGCTTTTACCTTTACACGACCGACATCGCCCTGCTGATAGATCACCTGACGGTGCAGGTTGCTTTCTTCCACATTATCATCATCCACCACACCCAAAGTGCCCACCCCCATACCGCACAGGTATTGCAGCAAAGGCACTCCCAGTCCACCGGCGCCTACTACCAGCACACGGGTGTTCTTCAGCTTTTCCTGGGCCACACGCTCAAAACCGGGCAATAGGATCTGCCTGCCATAACGGGCAATTTCTTCGGGTTTCAACATAGTAGGGAGCTGTTTTTCCTTGCTCAAAAATACGGCGGCATTCGCAGTTATCCACATACCGGGCCACTTGTTGTCTCACTTTTTTGGCAAAAGCTGTGCAGTACTCATTGTCATGACCGATGGCGGCCGAATCCCAACCATTCAGACCGTGCCAACAACTTTGGCATGGTATTTCCATATAACTAATTATCAGCTCACTTCAATAGCATCTTGTTATGAAAACGCTTCTTTTTGCCTACAGCCTGGCTGCGGTATCACTGGCAGTGAGCGGCCACCGGAAAACCAGCGCGGCCATGATCCCCCGTTCTGAGCTGGAGCTGCTGCAACCCACTTATTTTGCGGGCACCGCCCGGGATGCCGACAGCACAGAGACTGCCAGGGAGATCATACTGCCGGATGTGCAGGATAATCCGGACATTGCGCTGCCCAAATACAAATGTTACTACACGCTCAAGAACGCAGGTAACTGGATAAGAGACGCCCGCGGCCGCAAATACTGGCAGCCGGCGCCTGCACTCAAGGTAGAGGTCCCCTGCGACTGTGAGTCTATACAGGAAAGCTCCCGGTCCATTGCCTAAGCGTGACGGGCGACCATTACTTAAAGAAAAAAGCGGCATGTGGCCGCCTTTTTCTTTTTAGGTAAACCCTCAGGCACTCCCTAAAGCACCTGTGCATTGCCCAGGTGCAGCAGAAACTCCCGGCGGGTGGCTTCTTCTTCAAAGCGGCCGCAATACTCTGCAGTAAGGGTGCTGCTGGCAGTGTCTTCCACGCCCCGCATGGCCACACAATAGTGTTTGGCATCTATGACCACCGCCACGTTTTCGGTATGTAATACTTCCTGCAGGTGATTGGCTATCTCGCGGGTAAGCCGCTCCTGCACCTGCGGGCGCCGGGCAAAATGCCGCACGATGCGGTTGATCTTGCTCAGCCCTATCACTTTTCCGCTGCTGATGTATGCCACATGTGCAAAACCAACGATGGGCACAAAATGATGCTCGCACATACTGTGGAGCGTGATATTCTTCTCCACCAGCATTTGGTTATAGGCATATTTGTTTTCAAAAAGCGTAGCCTTGGGCTGGTTGGCAGGGTTGAGCCCGGAGAACACTTCTTCCACATACATTTTGGCCACCCGCAAAGGAGTACCCTTGAGGCTATCGTCTTCCAGGTCCAGGCCAAGCGTGAGCATGATCTGGCGGAAGTTCCGGGCGATTATTTCTATTTTCTCTGCATCGGAAAGGGCAAACGCGTCCGCCCGGAGAGGAGTATTGAGACTGGCACCGGCATGAGAGTCGCCCTTGGCCATGATTTCTTCCAAAGTTCTAAAGTCGATTGCCAT
This sequence comes from Bacteroidota bacterium, assembly GCA_019638695.1. Lineage (GTDB taxonomy): Bacteria > Bacteroidota > Bacteroidia > J057 > JAJTIE01 > JAHBTG01. The sequence goes on from JAHBTG010000001.1 coordinate 141,746, forward strand.
CTTAGGGAGGGGGAAAAGACAATAATGGATTGATTAGGGGGTAAAAGCTTTTTTGCCCAAATTAGTTTGATGCACCTCTATATTCCACAAAATTTCTGGGGGTTTCGTAGAGCCTGACGGCATAGAGCCGCGCAGGCGCCACCAAAGGTGCCAGCTGATGCCATATCTGAATGGCAAAATTCTCTGCGCTGGGAATCACACCCTGCATAAAGTCCACGTCCAGGTTAAGGTTCTTATGGTCCACTTTTTCTAAGAGCTCTGTCTCCAATAATTGTGCCAAGCGGGAAAGGTCTGCCACATACCCCGTTTCAGGATGCGGCTCTCCTACCAGCGTCACTTCCAGTTCATAATTATGTCCATGCCAGTTGGGATTATTGCATTTCCCAAACACTTCTGCATTGCGGGCATCGTCCCAGCTGGGATTGTGCATGCGGTGTGCGGCATTAAAATGGACCCGGCGCGTTACGTAAACCATGCTGTTTTGTGTAAGTTGTTAACGAACAGTTTGCCCGAAATAATTCCTGTTCCACCCGTTTACCTGTCATTCGGCAGCTTCCTGTGCCGCTGCTTCGGGATGGTAAATACCCAGGTAGAGCTCATTAAGATGTTTTTCCGGGAACGCCACACCAGCCAGTTTGAGCAACGTGGCAGGCAAATGGGGGCCCGGGTTCAGGTATTCTGCGGGGGGCAACGCCATCAGTTTTTTGCGCACCACAGCTGGCAGATGGATAAAATCCGGGTAAGCTGCTAGCAGCTTATTGAAATACCCCAGGTCTTCCGTAACCATATAGACGATCTCCGGCTTATAGTCTGTGAGTTCCCGGCTGGTGATCTGCACAAAGGGTTTGGGGCGGTCAGCCCCCAGCACAGCAGCGCCGCCAATCTGGGCCATATCCGTCAGGAAATGTCCGCCTGCTGCAATGACCAGGGGTTGCGCACTGAGGATGATCACCGCCCGCGGACGGGTCTCGCCTTCCCAGGTTTTCCGCATACCTGCAATAAGGCGGCGCAGCCGGTCATTAGTGGCCCGGGTGGTTTCCTGCAATCCCAGCAGGGCAGCCAGACTGTCATTGCCGGCAAGGATATCTTCCACGCGGGCGCTGGATTGTATAAAGATGCGCAATCCATGTGTGCGGGCACGTTCCTTCAATGCCTGGGGGATATATACATCGCTGCCCGCCAGGATAAGGTCCGGCTTCAGGGACTTCAGGCCTTCCCAGTCAAAAGAAGTGTCGGGTAACGTCCGCAGGCGGGGGACATGCTCCAGCAATTCGATCATGCGCATATGTTCCGGCACCCCCACCAGCAGGTCCTTGCCGCCCAGCGCAGCCAGCCAGCCGGCCTGGTAGGCAGATAACGCCACTATACGCCGGGGAGGCTCCAGGAAACGAAATAATTCCCCCTGGCTATCCGTTGCACGTATAGAGATCAAAGGGGCGTTTTCTACCAGTTGCCGGCGGTCGTCTGAACAGCCCAGCAGGCTCATCAGACCGATCAGCCCCAAGATTTGTAATCCTCTCATTATGGCTTAATTTTACACAAAATAGAAAAACCCTTGGCGGCTATGCAACTTTCAGACGAATCGATTCGCAGCTATACCATTCCGCTCAAAGGAGGGAATCTGCCCGCAGATACCTTACCCGCCATCCTGGATGCTTCCGGGATCATCATCCTGCACTTTCTCCGGCACCTGGGTTGCCTCTACTGCAAAGCACAGGTAGACAAGCTGTACCGCCTGGAGCAGCAAACACCCGGGTTCCCGCCCATTATCTTCGTGCACCAGTCGGACGCCCGGAGCGCAGACGCTTTTTTTGCCAAACATTTTCCGGGCGCCATTCATATAGCAGATCCCAAATTTGAGCTGTACAAGCTCTTTGGTATCCGCAAACTGGGAGGCCTGCACCTGGTCAATCCGCTGATGGTGCTCAAAGGCATAGCCCTCACCTTCCGCGGATACACCAATCGCATAGGACAGGGCAATATTCGCCTGCTAAGCGGCACGTTCCTGTTCTTCAAGGGGCGGCTGCGCTGGAGCCACCGCGCCCGATATGCCGGGGAGGAACCCCGCTGGGCAGAGGTCCTCGGCAAGAAAGCATAACCTGTCCTTTCCTGGAAACACTGCATGAAGGCGCTCAAGGTACTCCTACCGGTGGACTTTTCTCCTCAGAACGAGGTGATGTATCAAATGGTACAGCAACTGAGCCAATACCTGCAACTGGAGGTCACGCTCATACACGTGGCCCCCAAGGGGAGTAAAGCTCCGCAACAGGCAGAGTATGCCCGCCTGCTGGCAGCCATCACCCGGCAAGCGGCAGAACTGGACGCGGCAGGACCCACCTGGTTTGCCAAATGCCGCACGGAAACGGTACTGATCCCCAAACGCACACACCTGGCCAAGCAGATTGCCCGCTATGCCGACGAACATCACTTTGATATCATCTTCACCTCCAGCAAACCCCGCATAGGTCTGGGAGAATATATCCTCAGTTCGTTGCTATCCCGCATTATTCGCTACAGCAACGTGCCCATACTGGTGCTCACTCCCGGCAAGCTCCCCCGTATAGGCAGGCTGCTGTATGCCACAGACTTCTCTCCGGCATCCCTGCGGGCGCTGGTGCAGCTGGCACATATTGCACCGCTGATGCGCGCCGCCCTCATCTGCGCGCGCATCAATACCGGGCGGGATTTTCTGCCCACCCGCGATTTCCAGGAAGCGCGCCTGCAATGCCTGCATACCCTGGAAGACAACAAGGTAGACCACCTTTCGCATCCTATAGATTTTGTCGCCTACAATGCCCGCACAGTCACACAAGGCATACTGGAATCGGCACAGGATTACCTGGCGGACGTTATTGTGACGGCCACCAATGCCCGCGCAGGCTTCAACCTGCTGATGAACGGCAGCGTTACCCAGGAGATCCTGGAACAGACCCACCTGCCCGTGCTTATTTACAAGATCCAGCAGGTAGACGAGATCACTTCCGGGTATGACGACCTGGAGGTATAAGCTAAACAGGCTTTTCCAACAGTTGGCAGGCCAGCTGCGTCTTATGGTTGAATATTTGCTACATTTACCTTCAGCAATTCACCTCCGACACCGGATAACCCCCTGCATATCAATACCTTAACCATGAAAAAAATAATATCTTTTCTCACCGTCTGCCTGCTGGCCATCCCCGCCTGGGCCCAGATTCAGTTCACAGAAATGGTATGGGATTTCGGCGAGATCGAGGAAGGCGTGATGGCCACGCATGTCTTCACGTTCAAGAATGCCGGCAGCAAAGAAGAAAAGCTGCAGAATGTGCGCGCCAGTTGCGGCTGCACCACTCCCCGCTGGACACGCGATGCCATTGCGCCCGGCAAAACAGGCGAGATAGAAGTTACCTACAATTCCAAAGGCCGGCCCGGCCCCTTTACCAAATCCATCACGGTGACCACAGACACGGCCCGCACGGCCACGCCTATTATCCTCACGATAAAGGGCAACGTCAGGAAAGCGCCGGAGCCTGCCACCCAGCCCGGAGGTCCCAAGGCAGAAGTCGTTCCGGCAGAACCCGCTATTAATTTTGAGCACCGTGCAGGCAACCTGTCTATAGAAAAAAGGAGCCTGAGCCTGGGTGTGCTGAGCAGCGACAAGCCTATGAGCGCTCCCTTCAAGGTACGCAACGAAGGACCGCAGCCCCTTCAGCTAAAGGGGCTGAAGGGTGCGCAACCCATGTATGCGCTTCGCTGGGAAAATGCGATGCTGAAACCGGGCGAAAGCACCACGGGAACTCTCTATGTAGATCCCGTGCAGGGCGAAGCCAGCGGACTCACCAACAAAACTGCTTTTACGCACCAGATCAGCTTTGAGACCAACGATGCGCAGGAGCCCCTGAAAACGCTGGAGACCACCGGCAGCTACCGCAAGATTTATTCAGAAGCAGAACTGGCGGCCATGCCCGTAATAGATTTCCCCGAAAAAGAATTCAACGGCGGTGAGATCCTCCAGGGAGATGTGATTGAGCACACCTTTGCCTTTCGCAACAAAGGAAAAGGGGAACTGACACTCAGCAGTGTAAAGGCCAGCTGCGGATGCACTACCCCCAGCTGGACGCAGGAACCTGTTCCGGCAGGCGGCACCGGCACTATCAAAGTGGTATTCAACTCTGCCGGCAAAACGGGCCCGCAACATAAAACTGTGGTAGTACGCAGCAACGACCCCGAGAATGACTCAGTGGTACTGCATGTAAAATGTACCATCAAGGCAGATCCGTTTGGCAGCAGCGGGAACCCTCTTAACCCCAGCAACTAGCCCGGCAACCAGGCAAAAGCCAGGACACAACGCTATCTCTCGCTCCCGAACGAAGGCCGGAAATGCTACCCGGCTTTTTTTGCGCGCCTATTCTTCGTCGTCAGCCAGGTCCAGGTTCTTCCCATCCCAGCCCCAGCTGGTCTCCCGGGACTTCTGGTTTTGCAGGGTAAGCTGCTCCCCTTCGTGTAGCTGAATATATTGCATCCCCTTCAGGCGCATACCGCTCACCTGTTCCTTCAGGTCTATCTCGCCCAGCACATTGGTAAAGAACATGAAGTAGCGGCGAAAGCCCCGGAGAATGGGTTTTTTGCCCTGGAATGTCTGCTGCACCCAGGTCCGCCAGTCTGCCTCATCTACCAGAGTTACATGAGACATGCCCTCAAAATAGCGTTTGGCGGCAATCAGGCCGGTTTGGGTAGCGGTGAAAATAAAAGGATCCGAGGGAATCTCTTCATCGTCTTCATCAAAGGTATCCTGGCCCTTGGGCTTCAGCAGCAGATCCAGCCGCTGCTCCGCCAGGCGCACCTGTGCCCGCTCAAAGTCTGAGAGTTTACGCGGGTCAGGCAGGTCTTGCGGAATACCCCTGGCCTCTGCCAGCGCTTTGAGCTGGGGCAGGTAGTCATGCAGAAAATCTATTACCTGTATATCCGTGTCGGCACTCATGCGGGCAAATAGGGTGGTTTCGCGGCTAAGGTTGCTGAAAAAACGGGTGAAGCCCTGCCACCGGCAGTACACTTCATGACAAATATATTAAATAGCCGATTGCCCGCACTGTTTTAGCTGTCAAGATGCCTGATACCTGACTGCAGTGAATGCTGTGGACGTCCGCTCAGGCCCCAAGCCAGTTCAGTAACCTGTCATAATGGAACAGCCCGAGATACAGCACAGCTATGGCCAGCAGTATGCCGGCCAATAGCAGACTGCCGGGAAATTGCGGCTGCAGAGAGGTATCTGCGGCCTCCCGGCGAAAGATGAGATAGATCAACGGCCGCAGGTAATAGTACAAACCCAGCAGCGTAGTGAGCACGCCCATTCCCAGGCCTGCCAGGATCCACGGGTTCTGCTGCTGGGTGTAGGCCTCCCACAGAGGGATAAATAAGCCCAGCTTAGCCGTAAAGCCCGCTGTAGGCGGCAGGCCGGCCAGTGCAGGCAGCAATACGGCCAGCAAGAGTACGGGCGCCTGAGCAGCCGTACCGGCCTTGCTCCAGTGCGGCATAGATTCTCCCCAGGGCAGGAGCAGCTGGCCGGCCATGAAGACCCCGTAAGTAAGGATCAGGTAAACCAGCAGGTAATACCCCAGCCCGGCCTGAAGCGCCGTGCCGCCCACGGCTACGGCCAGCAGCATAAGACCGCTGTGTCCTATACTGCTATAGGCCAGCAAGCGGCGATAGTGCGTTTGCCCCCAGGCCGCCAGGTTACCCCAGAGCATGGATACAATGGCCAGTATCACCAGTACCTGAAGCCACAGGCCATCCCAGAGCGCAGCAGGAGGAGCGGCCAGAAACCAGCGCAGTAATAGGGCAAAAGCGCCCACTTTACCCATACCGGAGAGCAGAGCAGCTACGGGATAGGGAGCTGCCTGGTAGACATCCGGCACCCAGAAATGAAAAGGTACCAACCCGGCCTTGTAGGCAAACCCGGCAAAAACCAGGCTAAGGGCCACCAGGCCGGCTTCTGCAGGCACCGCGTGTAATACGCCGGTCAGTTCATCGAAACGAAGAGTGCCTCCCAGTCCATAGACCAGCGAAAGACCAAAAAGCATCACCCCGCTGCTGAATACGCCATAGAGCATATACTTGAGGCCGGCATCTGCAGCCGTGCGGTCATCACGCACCCAGGCCGTCAACACATACCCGCACACGGAGGCCATTTCCATAGCCAGGAAGGCCAGCAGAAAATGATTGGCCTGCGCCATCAGGCTAAGCCCGGTGTGCATGCCCAGCAACAGGACAAAGAACTCTCCCGCACGGTATCTGCCTTCGCGCAAAAAAGAAAAGCTCTGCAGCAATACCAGTACATGCCCGCCAGCCAGCAACAGGCGGAAATACCAGCCGAGCTTGTCTATCTGCAGCATCCCATCAAAGGCCAGCAGGGACCTGGCAGGGGGCCCCTGTATGAGCAAAGCGATCAGCAGTGCCAGCAACCCGCCCAGGGATACAAACCCAGCCACTAACCGGGTGCTTTGCGGGCGAAAAAGGTCTATGACCAGCACGGCCAGTAGCAGCACTGTGAGAAAGAGCTCCGGGGCAATGGCCGCCAGGGACTGTTCCAGAGCAAAACGCCAGAGAGAAGCCAGGGGAACACTCATGGCTGAGAGAAGCTCAGGTAAGTGGCCGCATGGGCATGCACCTGCCGGAAGAACGCCTCCACTGCAGGACCCGACAGGTCCAGTATAAGGCCGGGCCATATCCCCAGCAGGACAATAGCTATCCCCGGCAGCGACAGGGTCAGCCATTCTGTGCGGTTCAGATCGGGCAACGCCCAGGCCTGACCGCCGGCAGTACGGTATTCGCCCATGAACATACGCCGGAAGGTCCAGAGCAGGTAAGCTGCGCTCAGGAGAATACCGCCAATACCCAGCACAGGATACACCCAGGCAAATACTCCCGTACTAGCAGCCTGGAAGGCACCATTCAGCACCAACAGTTCCGGGATAAAGGCTGCCAGGCCAGGCAGGCCCATACCGGCAAACATGGCTACGGCGGCGAGCAGGGTAAACCGGGGCATCTGGTGCCACAGACCGCTATAGCTGGCAATAGCCAGGTCTCCCGTGCGGTGATAAAGCGCGCCTGCTACCAGGAAGAGCATACCCGCAATGAGACCGTGAGTAAAAAGCTGCAGCACGGCGCCATGAGCGCCCACAGCATTGCCTGCTGCCAGACCCAGTAACACAAACCCCATATGCGCCACGGAACTATAGGCGATCTGACGCTTAAAGTGGGTCTGTCCCAGGGCCACCAGGCCGCCATAAACAATGGACAGTCCGCCCAAAAGGGCGATCCAGTGGCGCTGTTCCAGGTAGACATCGGGGAAAATACCGATGGCAAAGCGCAACAGGCCGTACCCGCCCACCTTAAGCAGTACCCCGGCCAGGATGACAGAAATAGGGGTGCTGGCTTCCACGTGGGCATCGGGGAGCCAGGTGTGCAGCGGAATGGCAGGCAGCTTGATGGCAAACGCCAGGAACATGGCCCAGAAAGCCAGTGTACGCACGGTGCCGTCTGCAAAGAAACTGCCGGCCTCCAGGTAACCCGGGTTACTGAAAGTGCTGAAACTGAACTGCAACGTGCGCACACCCCCCTGCATGACCGGGTAACTGAAGACCAGGCCGGCAATCACCAGCAGCAGCAGCAATGAACCCAGGAGCGTATAGAGGAAGAACTTGACGGCGGCATATTCCCGCCTGGCGCCACCCCAGATGCCTATGAGAAAGAACATGGGCAGCAGCATGACCTCGAAGAAGATATAGAACAGTACCATATCCTGGGCCAGGAAACAACCGATAAGACTGGTATTGAGCAGTTGAAGCAATATCCAGTAAAGACGGGGACGGTGAGTGATGTGATCTGAGGCAAGGACAGCTATCAGCATGATGCCCGCGCTCAGCAGGCTCAGGGTATAGCTAATGCCATCCATGACCAGCTCATAACGAATCTTTAGCAGCGCATCTCCCAGGTGCAGGTCTATCCAGGGATGCAGGGTTACCAGCCCGCCCCCCGCCCAGAAGGTAGGCGCCAGTGCGGCCAGGACCCCCAGCTGTGCCAGTGCCGTAAGCCCCGTGAGTGCCCGCAACCAGCCCACACGCGGCAGCCAGATATAAACCGGCAGCAGGGCTATGGGCAGAAATACGAGCAGGGTAAGTACGGACATAAACAGGCAGCAAGTTACAAAAGCAGGGTGAACAGCAGCAGGGCTGCCAACAGCAGTAAACTAAGCAGGAAGTACCACTGGCTGCGGCCGCTTTGTGCCCGGCGCAGGCGCTTGCCAGCCTGCTGTAAACCCCGCACAGCGCCCCGCACAGCGCCATCTACCACATGATGGTCCGTATTGGCCGCCCATGCAGACAGAGAAGGGGTCGGACGGGGACCGGCAAACAGGTGTGCAACCGCATGCACAGCGCCATCTATACCCCTGAGATCAAAGGCAGCCAGCCTGTTTCCCAGGCGAACCAATCCCCGGGCCAACAGCCGGTATATATCCAGCATACCGGTATGCCAGGCATCCAGCGGCAAAGCAGACAGGTCTTTCTTTCTCAGGATGAATCCCAGCACCAGGCCTAGGCCCACTGCGGTTAATCCCA
>JAHBTG010000010.1 GCA_019638695.1 Bacteroidota bacterium
TTCCGGCGGCCCAAAACAAACTCGCCCCCTTACAGGGGCTCAGACAGTGTTTTGGGCATTTCGCCTGGCGGCCGCTCTCGCGGTTTCGCCCTTTTCGCTTAGGCCGTTCTTTCCTGCAGGGGAGGGTTATCCGCCGGGGGCAGAGATCCTGCGCTTCGCTCAGGATGACGCACACGGCGTTGTGCTGGGGGGATGCCGAACGAGTTCGACATTTGCTCACGCGGCCGGAGCCGCGCGAGGGGACTGGTGTATGCAGGTGCGGGGCAGGGTGGTTCTGCTATGAACCACCCTTTATCCGTTTGCTGGGCAGGGATGCTATTGGGTTACGCCTGGTTGGCCGTTACCTTGTTGTGCTCCTGCATCTGGTTGTAGTAGTGGTTGTAATAGAGCGCAATAGTCTCTATGCCCTTCATATAGTTAAACACACCGTAGTGCTCGTTGGGGCTGTGAATGGCATCCGTATCCAGCCCGAAGCCCATAAGGACGATAGGGGCCGCGATGGTGCGCTCAAAAGTGGCCAGGATGGGAATGGAGCCCCCTTCTCTTGTGGCAATGGGGCGTTTGCCAAAACTCTGCTCCATGGCCTGAGATGCTGCCTTGTAGCCGGGTGAACCGGTATCGGTCAGGTAGGGGTTGCCGCCGTGGTGGGCAATCACCTTTACTTTTACGCTGGGGGGCGCCATGCGGGTAAAGTGTTCCTCAAACAGGCGTGCTATCGTATTGTGGTCCTGGTAGGGCACCAGGCGCATGGATATCTTGGCATGGGCGCGTGAAGGGAGCACTGTCTTGCTGCCTTCGCCTGTATAGCCGCCCCAGATGCCGTTGACATCCAGCGTGGGTCGTGCAGAGGCGCGTTCCAGGATGCTGTAGCCTTTTTCCCCGCGGGTGGCCTTGATATCCAGGTGCTGATGGTAATTAGCTTCGCTGAAAGGGATGCGGCGGTATTCCTCGCGCTCTTCTTCGCTGAGGTCCCGCACGTCGTCATAAAAGCCTTTGATGGTGATGTGGCCGTTCTCATCCTTGAGGGAGGCTATCATCTCACAAAGGGTATTTACCGGGTTGTCCACGGCTCCGCCATATACCCCGCTGTGCAGGTCGCGGTTAGGGCCTGTTACTTCCACCTCCATATAGGTGAGGCCGCGCAGGCTTACGCACAGGCTGGGCGTGTCATTGGCCAGCATGGAAGTATCGGAGATGAGCATGACATCGCACTGCAGTTTGCCGGCATACTTTTCCAGCGCAGCCTCCAGGCTATGGCTGCCCACTTCTTCTTCGCCCTCGATAAAGAACTTCACGTTGCACTTGAGCTGGTTCAGCTGCATCAGCGTTTCCACGGCCTTCAGGTGCATATAGAGCTGACCTTTGTCGTCGCAGGCGCCGCGGGCATAGATCTTGCCGTCGCGTACCTGGGGCTCAAAAGGATCTGTGATCCACTCGTCCAGCGGGTCCGGCGGCTGCACATCGTAGTGCCCGTAGATCATCACCGTGGGGGCGGCCGGATCTGTGATCTTCTCTGCAAACACCACCGGGAAACCATCCGTTTCCAGCAATTCTACCTGGTCCATACCCAGGTCTTCCAGTCGTTTTTTCAGGAATTCGGCGGCAGCCAGCACATCCTGCTGGTGGCGGCTGTCTGCACTCACGCTGGGTATGCGCAATAGTTCAAAGAGTTCTTTAAGGAAGCGGTCTTTGTTGGTTTCCAGGTACTGTAGAATTTCTTGGTGCATAAAGTTATTAAGCTCCGAACGAGCGCTGATGTGTGAAATGAGAAACGAAAGTTAAGCAAAAGTATAGTGTTTAGCCATATATAAGGCTAAGATTTTCTGACCACCACCGTGCTGGAAGCCTGCGTCGCGGGCAGCAGGAGCACATCCGCTATATTCACATGTGCCGGTGCGGCGGCCATCCATGCGATGGTTTGCGCCACGTCTGCACCGGTGAGGGGCTGCATACCGGTATAGACTGCCCTGGCCCGTTCGGCATTGCCGCCGAAGCGCACCTGCGAGAACTCCGTTTCCACCATGCCGGGCGCCACCTGGCTCACTTTGATGCCATAAGGCACCAGATCCTGCCGCATGCCACGGGTAATGGCATCCACGGCATGTTTGGTCCCGCAGTAGACATGGCCTTTGGGGTATACCTCCCGTCCTGCAACGGACCCCACATTGATGATATGTCCGCCGCCTTGACGGCGCATATGGTTCGCCGTCCAGTGCGCCACGTATAACATACCCCGGACATTGACATCCAGCATCTCTTCCCAGTCGGCCAGGCTGCTGTCTGCAAATTCGGACAGGCCCAGTGCTTTGCCTGCATTATTGATGAGCAGGTGAATGGGCAGGTATTCTTCCGGGATGCTGTTCAGTGCCTGGTGGGTAGCCTCTTTGTCAGATACGTCAAAGCAAAGGGCATGGCTGGGGGAGGGGAGAGCTGCCTGCAAAGCTGCCAGCCGGTCGGCACGCCTGCCGGTGATAATGACCCGGTGTCCCTGTTGCGAAAAGAGTTCGGCACAGGCTTGTCCTATGCCGCTGGTGGCTCCGGTGATCAGTATATTCATGCTGCAAATTACAGCGGCTCGGGGGTATTCACCAGGGTATACCCTATGGGTTTATGGGCAGCATCCAGGTAGAGGCAACAGTGTTCATACCTGCGAAAGTTGAAACATCCGCCGCGTTTGGCATACTGGGGGGTGCGGTACCGCTTGAGTTTACCCAGGTACAGCACATCCGCTGCATCCAGGTCATTCAGTTGAATGGTAATGAGCTCCTGCACCTGTGGCGCCATGAAATAGGCATACTGCCCGGCTACCAGTACGCCGCTCTGGTAAAAATCCTCCCGTTCGTATCCGTGATACATGAAACTCAGCAGGGATTCTCCTTTAAGGTTATAGATCTGGGCATTGGGTTCCACGCCTTCGGGCATATCCTCTACGGTTACATACAGGGTGTCGTTCAGCCAGCGCACTACGGCGGGCATTTGCACCGGCAGGGTATACTTTTGCTGGGTAGCCAGGGCGATCCTTTCATGGCAGGTCAGCAGGTGCTGCCCGTTGGCAGAGAGCTGTACGCCCCCGTCACAGGTGCCGGCATTACCCAGGTACTTTACCTGCCCGCGGGTATCCAGCGCCAGCCAGGTGCGGGTCCAGCTGATACCGGAAGGCAGCCCCAGCGGCTGTTCCAGGATATAGAGTCCGGAAGACTCGCTATACCCGGCAAAATGCGTGCGTTGCAGCATATAGACATTCAGGTAGGCGGTATCCACCGCATCCCGGTAGGTGTTCCGGTGGATCGTTTGCCTGAACAGCAGTCCGCCGTTGCGGTAACCTTCTGCTATGGCGTAGCTCAGGAAGTGCAGTGTGTCATTGTCCAGGTAAAACGTTACCCTGCGGGGGTCTGCAGGGTCCTGCATAAGCGTGTCGCGCTGCCAGATGTGTAGCACCCGCAGGCTGTGCAGCGAGCCCTGGCTGTCGCGAAAGGTCGTATCCGTCACCACCGTATCGCTTTGCAGCCACTCCAGGTCCTGGTGTTTTGCTGGGACCGCTTGGTCTTCGGGACCGGGATTCAGGCGGCGGCGCATCTGCGGGCGTGCATGGGTGCTGTCTGTCAGGTGATTTTCCTGATCAATGGTGGAATACAATCCCAGGCCCAGCAAACCCAGCGCCACCACCGTTACAAAACGATAAAAGAATAACATACTACAAGAATTAAAAGATACACTCCCAGCCTTCTTTCCCGTTAAAATTAAAATGCTAACTGGCTGGAAGCCATTGGTTTGTGGATAATACCCGTGTTTTGAGAGGCTGCGCCCGGGGTGTGGATAAGTGTGCTAAAAACTCCCACCGGGCGTTATATACTTGCTTAGCCCTGCCGGATGTGTTTTTTTAGCAGTATGCAATGGATATATAGCCAATGCCGCCTGGCGGTATGCGTGTGCTGTACGCTGCTGGGCATTTCCCCTTTGCTTGCCCAGAAGCCCCCGCAGATACTCTGGCAACGCTGCGTGGGGGGTAATGCCTTTGACAATGCCACCTGTGTGGATGTGCTGCCCGATAGCAGCTACCTCATTGCGGGCACTACCTTCAGCTATGATGTACCCCGCCTCCATAAAAGCACCGGGGACGCAGATGTGCTGCTCATCAAATGCAGCCCGGTGGGGGAGATCACCTGGCTGGCTAATTATGGCGGCAAGTTTACGGAAGAAGCCTTTGACGTGCGTCAGCTGCCCGACGGCGGCTTTGTCGTTTGCGGCCTGACGGATAGCCCCGAATACTCCGGAGGGGAGAATGACCTGTATGTATTGCGGGTAGATGCCCTGGGACGCCAGCGCTGGGCCCGTGGGTATGGCGGACAAGGCAACGAGCGGGGCAATGCCCTGGTGCTGGCGCCGGATGGCGGCTTCCTGGTGGTGGGCGAAACCGGCTCCAATACCCGCGATGTTTCGCGTAATCACGGTGGCCTCGATGGCTGGGTGGTTAAGCTGGATGCCCAGGGTAAACTCCTGTGGGAAAAGAGTATCGGCGGTACCGGTAATGACAAGCTCAAGACCGTCCTGCTCACCCGTGACGGACACTACCTGATGGCAGGTCCTTCTGACAGCAATAATGGAGATCTGCCCGGCAATTATGGCAAGACCGATGTCATGGTGGTCAAGATGACGCTCAAAGGCGAGATCGTGTGGGTGAAACACCTGGGCGGCAATTCTTTTGACGATGCCTTTGGCCTGATAGAACTGCCCGACGGAGATCTCATCATGGTGGGCACTACCTACTCCAGTGCCGGTCAGCTCAAGCGCACCTATGGCGAGAACGATGTTTTCCTTGCCCGCCTGGATAAGGATGCTAACCTCAAATGGGAAAAAACCTATGGCGGGGCAGAAGATGACGGCGGTAACTCCGCCTGCCTTACCCCTGCCGGACAGTTGCTTATAGCCGGTACCAGCCGCAGCAAGGATGGCCTTATTCAGGAAGGATATGGCCGCTACGATGCCTGGCTGCTCCTCACAGACCTGGAGGGCAATGTGGTCTGGAGCCAGAACTATGGCGGTTCCAAGGACGAACAGTTTTACCGTGCTGTGCCGCTGCAGAACGGTAGCATCTTTGCCCTGGGATTCAGTTTCAGCGAAGATTTTGACCTTACGTATACGCCGCAGAATGGCGGCAATGACGCCTGGCTGGTGCACCTGGGCTGGAAACCCACCCCTAAAGAAACGGTGCCCACTACCCTGGTAGGATATGTGAAGGATGCCACCACCGGTGCTATCATTCCTGCGGAGGTGTCCCTTATCCGTAACAGCACTGCACAGGTGCTGGCCAAAGCCCAGTCGGATACCACCGTGGGCACTTACTGGATGATGTTCCGGGATAGTACGGACCTGAGCCTGGGGGTGCTGGTGCCCGGCTATTTCTTTTACAGCGAGGACCTGGTGATCCCTCCTCACCAAAGGCATGGAGAGGTGCGTTTCGATATCGAACTGCGGCCTATTGTGGCCGGGGGCGTGCAGAACATGCGCCATATCCAGTTTGCCACAGGCAAGTCCATTATCCAGTCGGAGTCTTACCCCGAGCTGGACAGGCTGGTGCGGTTTATGGAAATGAACCCCACCACCGTTATCCAGATCAACGGTCATACGGACGATACCGGGGATCCTGAGGGTAAACTTACTCTCAGCGCTCACCGTGCGGCGGCCGTGCGGCGTTACCTGGAGTCCAAGGGTATAGATAAAGAGCGGCTCAGGGCCAAGGGCTTTGGCATGGATCAACCCCTGGTGCCCAATACCTCCGAGAAGAACCGCCAGAAGAACCGCAGGGTGGAGTTTGAGGTCATCCGGAAATAGGCAACCGTCTTCTCCCAGCCTATGACATTGCAGGACAAACACTATCTACTGGCGTTGCAGTTGGTGCCGGGCGTGGGGCCTGTCATTGCCAAGAACCTGGTAGCCTATGCCGGCAATCCCCGGGCCGTGTTTGAAAAACCCAGGGGGCAGTTGTTGCGCATCCCGGATGTGGGGCCCAGGCTGGCCGAGGCGCTCAGGGCAGATCTTACTCCCTATCTTAAGCGGGCGGAAGAGAACATAGCGTTCTCTGAAAAATACGGTATTCGTCTGCTGGATTATAGCGAGCAGGCTTACCCGGAGGCACTCAAGGCTATCTATAATGCCCCGCTCGTGCTGTTCGTCAAAGGCCCGCTGGCGTTGAATGAAGTCCCGGCCGTGGCCATCGTCGGCACCCGCAATGTTACGGATTATGGCCGGACACAGGCCGCCCGGTTTGCAGCACACTTTGCCGCGTGCGGGCTCAATGTGGTCAGCGGGCTGGCCTATGGGGTGGATATTGCGGCGCACAAAGCGGTGACAGAGGCTGGTGGGATCACCACCGGGGTGCTGGCGCACGGCCTGGACAGGATATATCCGGCTGCGCACAGATCTGCTGCGGAGCGCATGCTGGCCCGCGGCGCACTGGTGACGGAATACCTCACCGGCACCCAACCGGATGCCTCCCATTTCCCTGCCCGCAACCGCATCCTCAGCGGGTTATGCCAGGGTGTAGTGGTGATTGAGGCGGCAGAAAAGGGCGGGGCGCTCATTACGGCGCGCACAGGCTTTGAGCAGAACCGTTCGATCTATGCTTTACCCGGGCGGGTGGGGGACCTGTATTCGGCCGGTTGCAACCGCCTGGTCAGTGAGAACATTGCCCGGCTGGTGACTTCCCCCGAGGAAGTACTTGCAGACCTGGGGTTAGGAGATCTCCCGGCTCAGGCCAAGACCAAAGGGCCCGCTACTCGCTTCAAACCCGTGGCGGAACACCTGAGTGCCGAGGAACAACAGGTGCTCAATTTGCTGGAAACCGGAGATATGGCATTAGAATCCCTGGTGCTCAAAACCCGCATCCCAGCGCATAAGCTGGTGACCCTGCTCCTTACGCTGGAATTCCGGGGGTATGTGGCGCAGAAGCCCGGCCAGGTATTTAAAAGGTTATAGTGTTTTTGTTTTTTTAACTTAATTGATAGTGATTTTGAACTAAAAACACTTTTTCAAGAAGAAAGTGTTTACCATTCCGGCTTTTGGAGATTAAAACAGTAAAGGCGCCTTGAGTATATCCCTTTACACCTTAACCTTCTCAAGTCATGAAAAAGCTGCTGATCTCCGTATTGCTGCACTGGTGTTTTCAGAATACCGCCCTCGCCCAGTTTTGCGGATCCAATGGGTATGGCCTACGCATAGGCGCACCGGGCGCACCCACGGGCTTCAGTTTTACCCGGGTAATGGATACCCGAAATTCCTTTGAATGGATGGTGGGCTACAATGGCCTGTTCAACCGGGTGGAGAAGACCACTGTGACCATGGTCAATGAGCAGGGCCAGCCAGAAACCCAGACCTTTCTGCCGGCCGGTTATCGTAATGCCCTGCTGGTGGGCGGCACCTTCCAGGTGGGTCTGCTGGCCGGTAACCCGCGAGGTAACGGGCAGAGCCTGTACCTGAACCTGGGACTGCGGGGACGGGTGCACCTGGATCGCCCTGTTATGAACTTTGATAGCCGGCAAGGGTTCTGGATCACTCCAGAATTGGCTGTGGGGCCCGGCTTCCAGGTGGGTTTGGGGCCTAATATGGAGCTGTATGCCGATGCCCAGGCTGTGTATTACAACCCCGAGGATGCTGTTGCCACTACCGGAGAAGCTACTAATTATACCCTGGGAGTAGAACTGGGCGGCGGCCTGCGCTATCGTATCTATGGGTGCCGCTATAAGCGTCGCCGCTAGATGAACAGGAAAAAGGTGAGCATTGCTCCCAGGATGGCCAGCACACCCAGGAAGGACACCGTGTAGCCCATGATGAGCATGGAAACAATGGCGCCTATCATGCCAAACAGCAGGGTGAAGCTAATGAACAATATGCCCACCAGGAACATCCACACAAAGAAGGTGATAAAGAGCCCTACCAGCATGACCGGCCATAGGAATAGGATATCGATCCCCCGCCGGGGTTTGGGAATGAAGCGGTGGGCCAGCCGCTCCCACAGGTTATCCAGCCACTTACCCAGGAAGCTGTTCTGCATCAGCCAAAGGGTGAACAGGATGCCCAGGGCAATGATGAGCCCGCCCACGGCTGCCGCGCCCAGTGCCTGTGCAAAGATGCTCCAGGTGAGCGTGTGCCCGCCCCAGGCCACTAAACCGAATGCCCAGGACGTGAGTACACCTGCCGTGGCCGCGCAGATGAGGACTACCTGTCCCGGGGTGGCTCCTTGGGGCCGGGTAGCAGCGGGCGTGTGCCCAAATTCAGGCACATCTCCGGCAGGTAGCAGGGGTGCCAGGCTATCCGGGAGTAAACGCACTGCGGCTTCCGTGGGTGCAGGGGCAGCCGGAGGGGACGGGGCACGGTCCGGCGATATACCGGCAGCGCACAGAGTGCCGATGCATACCGTCAAAAGGCGTATTTGCCAGGGTTTCATGCGCCAAATATAGCCCTGTACTTTATTGTATGCAGGGAACCTGCTACCTTTAGGCTCTGGTTTATCCGCTAGTCATCTCCTAACAACCTCTTATGTTTCCTCAAAGTACTGATACCGGCTTCCAGGACGAGATCTTTCAGGTCATCCAGCAAGAGTTTCACCGCCAGCAGGAAGGGCTGGAGCTCATTGCCAGTGAGAACTTCGTAAGCCCGGCAGTGATGAAGGCCATGGGCAGTTGCCTGACCAACAAGTATGCCGAGGGCCTGCCCGGCAAACGCTACTATGGCGGGTGCCAGTTTGTGGATGTGGCCGAGGACCTGGCGCGCAACCGCCTGAAGCAGCTCTTTGGGGCAGAGTGGGTGAATGTGCAGCCCCACAGCGGTGCACAGGCCAATGCTGCAGTGATGCTGGCCTGCCTGCGCCCGGGAGACAAGATCATGGGCTTTGACCTCAGCCACGGGGGGCACCTCACGCATGGTAGTCCCGTAAACTTTAGCGGCAAACTCTACCAGGCCGTTTTTTATGGTGTGGAGAAAGAAACCGGCCGCATAGACTATGATAACGTGCAGCTGACCGCAGAGCAGGAGCGCCCCCGCCTTATGATTGCCGGTGCCAGCAGCTATAGCCGCGACTGGGACTTTGCCCGCATGCGCCAGATAGCCGACAGTGTAGGCGCGTTGCTGATGGCGGATATTGCCCACCCGGCCGGGCTGATAGCGGCCAGGCTCCTGAATGACCCTATGCCCCACTGCCATATTGTCACCAGTACCACGCATAAGACCCTGCGCGGGCCCCGGGGCGGGATTATCCTGATGGGCAAGGATTTCACCAATCCTTTTGGCATCAAAGACCCCAAAGGCAACCTGCGCAGTATGAGTTCGCTGCTGGATGCCGCCGTCTTTCCCGGCACCCAGGGCGGCCCGCTGATGCACGTCATTGCCGCCAAGGCTGTGGCGTTTGCAGAGGCGCTGCATCCCAGTTTCCGCGAATACCAGGTGCAGGTGCGCAAGAATGCCCAGCACCTGGCCAAAGCGCTGGTAGACCGCGGGTACCATATCATCTCCGGTGGCACGGATAACCATTGCATGCTCATAGACCTGCGCAACAAGAACCTTACCGGTAAGCTGGCCGAGAATGCCCTGGTACAGGCTGATATTACGCTGAACAAGAACATGGTGCCTTTTGACACACAGAGTCCGTTTGTTACGAGCGGCATTCGTATAGGCACGCCTGCCATTACTACACGCGGACTTCAAGAAGGTGACATGGCCCGTGTGGCAGAGCTCATTGACCATGCGCTGCTGGCGCCGGAGGATATCCATAACCTTGCTCGTGTGAAGCAGGGTGTGAATGAACTGATGGCGGCCTATCCGTTACCCTATGTGCAGGGAGTGCCCGCCGTCTAAGGGCAGGCTTCAGGATAAGCAAAAAACATACAGAGGGCTACTGCCCGGTCCAGTTGGGTGCGCGCTTTTCGCGGAAAGCGGCCAGTCCTTCTTGCGCGTCTGCGGTTTGCAGGATCTCGTTCAGGCGTGCTTTCAGGAAAGCATGTTCTTCCGCTTCGGCCACGCTGCGCAGGTCGTCCCATGCTTTGAGTCCCAGCCGGATGGCAGCCGGGCTGTTGGTTTTGATGTCTGTCAGTAACCGGCCGATCCGGCTGTCCATCTCTGTCTCATCGGCAACCAGGTGAGTGATAATACCCATATCCAGCGCTTCTTCTGCACTGAAGGTATGGCCGCGCATACACAGGTCCAGGATCTGTCGTTTGTTGAGAATGCTTCGCAGGCTGGCCATCACCTGCATAGGCCATATGCCCCGTTTGACCTCCGGTAGTGCCAGGGAGACGTTAGGGGTGGCTACCACATGGGTGCACCCGCAGATCAGCAGGAAGGCGCCGGCAAAAAGCGGCGCATGCACCCGGGCAATGCACGGTTTGTGCAGCCCGTTGAAGAGTTCCCCCAGTAATACTTCCTGGCCGGTGTCCGGTATGGAACTGGCATTGGGTTCTTCCGGGATACCCGCAAATGCCTTGAGGTCTGCCCCGGCGCAGAAGATGTCACCGTTTGCCCGCAGCACCACTGCCCACACGGCAGGATTATGGTGGGCAAACGCCAGGCAATAGGCAATCTCGCGCATGACCGTGGGACTCATAGCATTCTTCTTGTCTGCCCGGTTCAGGGTAATGGTCAATACATGTGCATCAAATGTGGGTACAATGAATGCGAAGGTCTGCCCGCTGAAAGCTTCTATGACCTCAGGGCCGTATAACATAGACATAGGACAAAAACTAAAAGGAAAGCGAGAATCCAGGTGAAGGGTATTTGCTGGGGAGACTACTTGCTCATCCGCAGCAGGTCATATCGCAGCGCCTGCAGGGCGGGGTTCACGGGGTTTTCCTCCAGTTGTCCCATCTCTGCATACAAGGCTTCTGAATAGTCCAGTGCAGTGCTTTGCGGGCTCATGCGCGCCAGCACGCGGTGGAGTATCCCGGTGATATCCAGCTTGGCTTTGTTGAGCAGTGTCCAGGCAGCCTCGGAGAGATAGATCTGCTGCACCACATTGTGTTCATACTCCTGGTTCATTTCAGCCAACAGGATCTCGTGCAACTGGCGTGCCGAGAGGCCGGGTGTGGCATTGTGCCGGGCAATGGAGTTTGCCGGGTTAATCCGTTCCAGGTACAGTGCGGCCCGTTCGCTGGCGGCTATGCGCAACGGCAGGATCTGCTGAAACGCATGGAGCCGTAGCTCCCCGCTTTGCCGCCGGTATTCGATCTTCACCAGGTGACGGAATACCACCACAGCCATAATGACTACAATCGCTGCCGGTACGCTATACCGCAGCACATCTACCAGAATATCTACAGGATCCATGCTGCGAAGATAGGATTTCTGAACACGTGCAGGCGCATGTACAGCCTCCTATCGGTGCAGATTATACCCATTGGAAGGAGATCTGCTGCTTCAGGTCCGGGTGCAGGCTGTGGGCCACCGGGCAGTTGCGCCCGGCATGTTCCAGTTGCTGACGTTGGGTGTCCGTGGCCCCTGCACAACTGATCTCGATCTCCACCTGGATTTCTACGACTCGGCGCGGGTTGGGCGCCATCACTTTGGTGACCTCCGCCCGGATCTGCGGCTGCGGGAGCTTGAGCCTATCCGCTTCTATTCCCATGATCGTCATCATGCAGCAGGCAAGTGAAGTAGACATCAAGTCTGTAGGAGAGAACGCTTCTCCTTTGCCGTGGTTGTCCGGCGGGGCGTCTGTGATGATCCGGTTGCCCGAACGCAGGTGGGTGGCCTGCGTGCGCAGGTGATCAGTGGTAAGGACGGTGCTGATTTTCATATGGAGGTAAATACATGAAAATGAAGGTACTAAGTAAGTAATAATCTATATGACTGTTTTAGAAAGAACAATCATATGGAAATTATGTTCAGCAAAAACGAAGGCGGCGGGTAAAAAAATAGCCCTGCGAACAGGGCCTTTAGGTGGTGAGTGAGAGGGGGGGCTTAATTCAGCAGGAAAGCTGCTGCAAGCGTAAATTCCGGGATCTTGACGTCAAACTCGGTTTCGTCCTCGTAGCGGATCATGGTGTAGAACCCGTCCATAGTCCCTACCGGGGTTTTGAGCACACAACCGCTGACATAGCTGTGCGACCGGCCCGGGAGCAACACAGGTTGCTGGCCCACCACTCCTTCGCCTTTCACTTCGCGCAGCTCGCCCTGGGCGTCCTTGATCTTCCAGTGGCGGCGCAATAACTGCACCGTCTGGTCGGTTTCGTTGACAATGGTAATGCGGTAGGCAAAGACAAAGGTATTGTTCTTGATGCTGGACTGCTCAGGAACATAGATGGTGCGCACACTGATACGCACCCCTTCGGTAACTAGTGATTGTGTTGAAATATCCATTATAGCATGAATAGCATGCTAATATAAGGAGAAATAGAGTTATGCACATCCCTCCTTGTTGTGAAAAACAAGTGGGGTTAACATAAGCTTTGTCTTCTTATGTCAGTTGTTTAGCATTTGGGGCATAGCCGTTGATAAACGCCTGGGCGGGCATCATGGCCTTACCTTCCGGTTTCAGTGCCATGAGCTGCACCCAGCCGTCGGCGGCGGCACACCAGAGCTCTCGCTTGTGGCGCACTGCAAGGGTTCCCGGGGCGGCTGGCGGCGTTTGTAGGTCCAGTACCGGACTGGCTTCCGGGAGTTTCACCAGCAAGCCGTCCAGGTGGTTCCAGGCGGCAGGATAGGGTGCCAGCCCGCGCAGTTTGTCATAAACCCTGTGGGCGGGCTGGGCCCAGTTAAGCTGGCAGTCTGCCGGAAAAATTTTGGGGGCCCGGGGAAAATTTTCCCCGCTAGGCTGCGGCACGGCTTGCAAGATACCTGTTGCCAGCTCCTGCACCGTGCGCACCACTAACCCGGCGCCCACCTCGCAGAGCAGGTCATGCAGTTGTCCCGCGTTCATTTCTGCCGGTATGGGCACTCTGGACTGCAGGAGGATCTTCCCGGTGTCTATTTCTTTTTCGATGAGAAAGGTAGTAACCCCGGTCTCGCTTTCGCCTTCTATGATGGCCCAGTTAATGGGGGCAGCCCCGCGGTAAGCGGGCAGGAGCGACGCATGCAGGTTAAGGGTGCCCAGTGGAGGCATGGCCCATACGCTTTCCGGCAACATGCGGAAGGCCACTACTACGAAGAGGTCCGCATTCAGTTGCCGGAGTTCCTCCAGGAAAACCGGGTCTTTGAGGTTGACCGGTTGCAGCACAGGCAGCCGGTGGCGCAGGGCGCATTGCTTGACGGCGCTCTGCTGCAACTGCTTGCCCCGGCCTGCGGGTTTGTCCGGAGCCGTGATCACCCCTGCTATAGACATGCCTGCATCCAGCAGGGCTTCCAGCGTACCCACTGCAAATGCCGGGGTACCCATAAACACAATGCGGGGGGGATTCATAGCGGGTTATTCGTTTCCGTAGGTGATCCGCAGTTTGAGGCGTTCCACCAGCGTGCGCAGGTGCGGGTTCAGCTGCATGGCCTTTTGCAGGCGCTCTTCGGCCGTGAGTGGTTTCTCACCCACCACTTTGGGCGCCAGCTCGCGGTTTACCATGATTTCCAGTACCAGTGTGGGGTTCTGGGTGTGGCGCCGCAGGTAGCTTACCAGTTCTTCGCGGGTATTTTCCAGCTCTATCTTGCCGATATCGCCGGCCACGGTACAACACCACTTATTGAGGGAGAAGCTGTGGGCAGCACCCTGGAGGGTAGTCCCCAGCATCTTGCGGTCTCTCAGCTCCTGTGCGATGAATTGCTCTAGCGCCGTAGCGAAAGCCGCCTCATCTATGGGCTGAGGAGGCAGGTTCTGCTCCCGGTCATCCGTTGCCTGAGCTACCTCCAGGGCGTCCAGTTCATCAAATGTGATGAGCATATCGCTGCGGCTGGTGCGAGGAGGTGCGGCTTTTACCAGGGCCTGGGACAGCGTTGTGGGGGTTACCGGGTCTGGCGGCTGTGCATGCCGGATGGCCGGACGGCTGGTAGCCTGTGCCACAAATCCGCCGGTGGATTCCTGGGCTGGAGTAGCAGGGAGGGGCGTTTGCTCCTGCTGTTCTGGGGCCGGTGTGGCGGGAATGCTTGAGGCGGCCACAGCAGCGGTGGCCGGCGTGCCGGCGGGGGCTTCCCGGGTCAGGTTATTTTTTTTTTGCCCTTCTGCGGATGGGGCAGAAAGGGCGGTCAGGTGCAGGGCTTGCGGCAGGTGTACCAGCTTCAGCAGCAATAGCTCCACCGTGAGCCGGGGTAGGGAAACATTTCGTATGCGGTACTCGGTCTCTGCCGTCAGGTTAAAGGCATTGAGCAGGATGCTGGCATTCAGCTGCCTGCTCTGCACGGCATATTGTTGCTTTACATTGTCGCTCACTTCCAGCAGGTGGAGGGTCTGGGGCTCCTGGGCTGTCAGCAGGTTGCGGAAATGCTCCAGCAGCCCTGTGATAAAATTCACTGCCTCAAACCCCTTTTGCACCACTTCGTCAAACAGCAGCATGGCCTGCGTGGCATCTCCCGTGCGCATACATTCTCCCACGCGGAAGAAGTAGTCATAGTCCAGGATATTGAGATTGTCCAGCACCTGCTGGTAGGTGAGGTTTCCTGCGCTGAAGTTGACGATCTGGTCAAAGATACTGAGCGCATCGCGCAGGGCGCCATCCGCTTTGAGGGCGATAAGCTGTAGCCCCTCATATTCATAGGAGATCCCTTCGCGCTCGGCAATATGCTTCAGCCGGTCTGCCATATCTCCTATGGTGATGCGCCGGAAGTCGAACTTCTGGCAGCGGCTCAGGATGGTGGGCAGTATCTTGTGCTTTTCGGTGGTCGCCAGGATGAACAGCGCGTGCGGCGGCGGTTCTTCCAGGGTCTTGAGGAAGGCGTTGAATGCTGCGGTGGACAGCATGTGCACCTCATCTATGATGTACACGCTTTTATTGCCGCCCTGGGGCACATACCGCAGGCGGTCTATCAGTTGCCGGATGTCATCTACGCTGTTGTTGCTGGCTGCGTCCAGCTCAAAGATGTTGAGGCTGCGGCCCTCGTTATAGCTGTTGCAGGAGTCACACTGGTTGCAGGGGTCGCCCTCGGGTGTCAGGTGCTGGCAGTTGATGGCTTTGGCCAGGATGCGGGCACAAGTGGTTTTGCCCACCCCTCGCGGACCGGTGAACAGGAACGCATGCCCCAGCTGGTGGTTCTTCAGGGCATTGCGCAGCGTATTGGCCACATGCTCCTGTCCCACCACATCACTGAATGTGCTGGGCCGGTATTTACGGGCCGATACGACAAAACCTTCCTGCGCCATATGTGCAGCAAAATAAGCAAGAAAGCGGGGCCTTCGGCAAGAAAAATCACATTCGGTTACCCACCAGTTCTGCACACCAGGCCAGGAATGCTTCTGCTGAAGGCTGCATATCGGCATGCTGCGCGGCCCATGCCCGGTTGGCGGGTTGCAGGCGGGCTTGCCAGGCGGGCAGGTGAGCCAGGGTATCTTGTAACCACTGCGTGAGATTCTCTGCGGAAAACGGGACTACAAAGCGGGCATGTACGTCCGGTTGTAACAACTCTCGGTAGGCGGGGATATCATTCACCAGCAGGACGGCACCTGCTACGCGCGCTTCTGCCACGGTGGCCGAGTAGCCGTCATACAGTGGGGCAGAGATACACACGTCTGCCTGGGTCCAAAGCGCTCCCATGTCCTCCGCGTCCAGTTGTGCGGGCACCCACACCATGCGGCCGGGGTATTGGCGGGCCAGGAATTCTGCCTGTGCTGCCAGCGGCGGAGCTGCGGCATACCCCGCGCTCATCAGCACACAAGTGTGCTCTGGCGAGGTGCCTTGCGACAGGAACCGGGCAAAAGCCTCGAGTATGGTATCCGCCTGGTAGAACGCTGTGGCACCCCGTGGCGCCAGGATTAGCCGCTGCCCGGGTGGTATGCCCAGGTGTTGAAACACTGCGGGCACCCGTCCGGTATCCGGCTTGCGGATGGCATCGGCCACGCCCCAGGGCAGGAGACGCAGTTTTTGGGGGGAGACGCCCATATGCTGCTGCAATGCCAGTTGTAACACCCGGTTGTCTGCCGTCACCAGCCGGGCCTTGTGCACCACGGTGCGCACCTGCCGCCCGAACCAGGCGCGTTTGAGGGCCCTCAGCCAGCCGGCCTGTGCCCGGGTTGCTCCGTAGGCCACGGCAGGAGCCTGCGGGACATACTCCAGCACGTCTGCGCCCAGCGCGCCGGCTACCAGCAGCCGGAAACCGCTGTGCATGCCCCAGATACCGAAAGGGGTGAGGTGCAGGGCATGTACCACGTCTATCCCGTCAGCCAGGAGCTGGCGCCGCAGATCTGCACCGCCCCACCAATAGGAGAGGAAATGGTAGCGCCCGCGCCGCCGCACACGTGCCCGCAGCTGCACACACCGGACGTCGGGCAGCTGGGTATCCTCAAAGGAATAGATACTCACCTGCGCCCCTGCTGCCTGCAACGCCCGTGCCCACTTCTGCGCATGGAAGTTGCCGGGAAGGGTGAGCAGGGCAATATGCATAGCCCGTAAAGCTAGCGAATTCACAGGTAGACGGCTGGTACCGGATATTCGGAGCTCTTATTCGGAATAAAATATGGTATATGTGAAATTGTAATGAGCTGTTCGTTATGTCGTATGGTTTTAAATCTATAGATTTGCATAAAATTCTGATTTTATAGATAGATGGACCTGCGGAAAGAATTAAATGGAGCGCTGATGGCCTCCATGTTGTCTATTATTCTGTCTGTGGGGCTGGGCGCCGCCAGCGGCACGGGTGTGCAGGCGGGGTTGCTGTGTGCCAGTATACTGGTCATTGTGGCTTCCCTGGTGCGGGGCACCCGGGGCCAGATCAGCGGGCCTTCCGCTTCCCTGGCGGTGGTCATTGTGGCGCTGATGGGGGCCGTCAACGGCGACCAGGTGCTGCTGCTGTATACTTTTATGCTGTGCGGGGTGATCCAGGTGGTATTCGGTCTTATTAACCTGGGGAAATATATCCGGTTCATTCCCTATCCCGTGGTTTCCGGGTTCATTACAGGGCTGGGGGTGATCGTGATTATCCTGCAGATTCAGCCTGCTATGGGGCTTCCGGATGCAGATGTGCGGACTACGCTGGCAGATCTGCCTGCCTCGTTTGCCGGTGCCAATATCATTTCGGTGTATTTGTTCATCGCGTCCCTGACCATTATTGCACTGGGCCGTTTTTTTCTGAAGGACTGGCCCGTTTACTTTATCTATATCCTGCTCAGCACCGTCTTTGTTTCGTTGGAACAATGGGAGGTGCCCAAGCTGGCGCCCATTGCCTTTGAGTTGCAGGTGCCCGGGTTTGATGTGTTCAGGGTGCCCGGCTTGCAGGAGATCCGCCTGATCCTGAACTACAGCTTTATCCTGGCGTCGCTGGCCAGCATCCAAACCCTGCTGACCAGCCTGGTGGCCGATAATATTTCTAAAACGCAGCATAACAGCAACCGGGAACTGATAGGGCAGGGACTGGGCAACCTGGTGACTTCATTACTTGGGGGCATGCCGGGCGCCGCCATTACTACCGCCACAGTGGCCAATATCAAGGCCGGATCCAGATCCCGGCTCAGCGGTATCTTATGCGGGTTGTTTGTCCTGGGGTTCCTGTTGTTTGCAGGGCCGCTGGTGGGGTATATTCCCAAGGCAGTGATCGCCGCCGTACTGGCTTATGTGGGATATACGTTGATCGATATCAAATCCATACGCCTGTTCTTCCGCATGCCCAGGGGCGATGCCGCCATTTTTCTGACCGTGGTGGCGCTCACGGTCTACCTGGATATTATCCGGGCGGTGACCATAGGCATGCTGCTGGCCTGCGTGCTTTTTATGAAAAGGGTGGGGGTGATCGTGGAAGAACTGAGCACCAAAAGGTCCCTGGAGCAGGACCGGTTCGGCAGGAAGTACAAGTCCAGGATACCCCTCAAACTGCTGGGGAAGATACAGATCCTGAACGTGGAGGGGCCGTTCTTCTTTGGCTTCACGGGCCGGTTTCACCAGATAGTGGAAGAGGTCAGACCGGGGCAGCTGGTTATCCTGCGCATGTCGCGCTGCCCGTATATTGACCAGACAGGCGCCATTGCGCTGGCAGACAGCATTCAGCAGCTGCAGGAAAGAGGGGTGGCGTTCTACTTCGCGGGACTCAAAGGGCAGCCGTTACGCTTGTTGCTCAGTTTGCATATCATTGGCAGAAGCGTGCCTAGGAGCCATTGTTTTGCCGATGTAAATGTGGCGCTTGCCCGAATATTTGAGGAAAACAGCGATGCACCACCTGCGCCTGTGCGCCTGGCTGCGGAAGGTCCTTACTGAAGGCTCCTGCTATGAATACCCGTTCAACTCTTTGTGCAGCGCACTCAGGTACCCCGCAGCCTTCAGCAGGCGTACGCCGTACCAGCTGAACATCTCGCCGTCCACCAGCCGGATATGCGCCTCGGGGCATAGTTGCCGGAACTCCGCGATATGCTTGTCTGCAAAAGGGTAGGGCTCGGAGGACAGCAGGATATGACCGGGGCGGGCGGTCTGTAGCTGTTCGGTGGTGACCTCCGGATAGCGGCTGTCCGTGCGGTAGGCAAAGACGTTGTGCAGCCCGGTGCGGGCGAGTATATCGTTAATGTAGGTGGGATGCCCGGCGGCCATCCAGGGTTTGCGCCAGATAAAATAAGCTGCCGTGCCCAGTGGCGCCAGGGGAAAACCGGTAAAAGCCGCGAGGATCTCTTGCGTCAGTGCTTCGCCTGCGGCCGGTACCCCGCACAAGTCTGCCAGGTCGCGGATGCCGAGCAGGGCGTCTGCAAAGCCCAGGGCTTCGGTCACATACACAGGGGCCAGGGCAGACAGCTCCGCTACGGTCTCTGGTGTCTGCTCTTCTTTCTCAGCAATGATGAGATCCGGTTGCAGGTCTGCCACCCGCTGGGCGTGTACCTTCTTGGTGCCGCCCACTTTGGGCAAAGCTGTCGTCCGTTCCCGGGGATGGATGCAGAAATGGGTAACCCCTACGATGCGTTCCCCCAGGCCGAGCGCAAAGAGCGTCTCCGTTTGGCTGGGGCATAATGAAATGATGCGGCGGGGGAGCACCGGCACCGTCAGTTGCCGGCCCATGTGGTCGGTAACTGTCCGGGTATTCATGCCTGGCGTTCGTCGCGGGCCTGGGCCCGTTCCTGTCGCCGCTGGGCCTCCCGTGCGGCCTGTTCGGCCTCATCCTTTTCGTAGGCCGCCAGTATCTTTTTCAGCAAGGGATGCCGCACCACGTCGGCATCCGTGAGCTCCACCATCCCTATGCCTTTGATATTGCCAAATATCTTGCGGGCCTGCATCAGTCCGCTCCGCTGGCTTTTGGGCAAGTCTGTCTGGGTGATGTCCCCGGTGACGATGATCTTGGACTCCATACCCATGCGGGTGAGGAACATCTTGAGCTGCACTTCCGTGGCGTTCTGGGCTTCGTCCAGTATGATAAAGCTGTTATTGAGCGTGCGGCCGCGCATATAGGCCAGGGGTACAATCTCTATGATCCCGTTTTCGATGTAGCCCTTCAGCCGTTCCGGGTGGATCATATCTTCCAGTGCGTCGTAGAGGGGCCGCAGGTAAGGGTCTATCTTTTCCTTGAGGTCTCCGGGCAGGAAACCCAGTTTCTCACCGGCTTCCACGGCCGGGCGCACCAGCACTATTTTTTTCACCAGGCGCTCTTTGAGGGCGCGGGCGGCTATGGCCACGGCCGTATAGGTCTTGCCGCTGCCGGCAGGCCCCATTGCAAATACCACGTCATTTTCTTCGGCCAGTTTTACGATCTTGCGCTGGCCTTCGGTCTTGGCCCGGATCCAGCTGCCATTGACCCCCTTGATAATAGCGCCTTCGGCATTCAGACCGGGATCTATTTCGCGCGGAATAAGTTCTGCCGGGGTGCGTGTGAGGAGCTCTGCGACGCGAATGTCATCAATGGGGCCAAAGCGCCGCACCTCTGCCAGAATGGATTCCACGATATCTCGTATAGCATCCAGCGTCTGGGGTTCTCCCAGGGTCTTGAGTACGCTGCCCCTGGCTACGAAGCGTACCTCCGGCCAGGCTTTTTTCAGGAGTTCAAAGTTTGCGTTTTTTACCCCGTAAAAATCCATGGGGTTAATGTCATCCAGGAGTATATCCTGTTCTATGATAGCGGTTTGTGCCAAAGGCTGGTTGCGGATTAAGTTATTTACTTAAAGATAGTTTCTGTAGGATATCTGCGGTATTAAGCTACTGTTAATGATACGCACAAGTGGACAAAGAGTTGGCGCCTATGTGTATAACCTCGCTTGGTTGGTAATGCTCTGCAAACTTACATCCACAGCAGCATCCGCCGCTCAGGGTGCCCGGTGTAACAGACCTTAATTTTATAAATCAGGGCTGAACAGTAACAGGGGAGGTCTCCCGCTCTCGCGCGGCTCCGGCCGCGTGAGCAAAGTACCCGTCCTGCCGAATTTATTTCGGCATCTCCTGCGCAGTACCGGGTATGGCAAGGAGACCCCGAAACGAGTTGGCACTGACATACAAATTTACACTCACACCAAACAAGATATTGCTCTACACTTCTGCCCAAAATGGCCTTACAGAAAAGGGCGAAATAGCGGGTGTGGCCGACAGGCGAACAGCCCAAAACACTGTCTGAGCCCCTGCCAGGGGGCGAGTTTGTTTTGGGCCGCCGAAAGGCCGTGCACGCCGCCCTTTTCGGTTCAGCCTTGATTTTTGGGTACTTTTTTATCAAGAAAAAAGTACAATCAAAGGATTAGGCTATACCCTGTTTGCCGGTAGAGTAAGATCCTTCGCTACGCTCAGGATGACGCTGCGTGGGAACAGGACCAGTATTTTTACAGCAGAACCACCCCCCACCCCTCCTTTCTAAGGAGGGGTGGGGGAGTCATTACCCGGAAGTACCCGCCAAGTCCCCCTCTTTTCGCCCTTTTCGCTTAGGCCGTTCTTTCCTGCAGGGGAGGGTTATCCGCCGGAGACAGAGATCCTTCGCTATCGCTCAGGATGACGCGTGGGGGGACCCCTCCTTAAAAAGGAGGGGAGCCGGAGTCGTCACCTGCTATTTCGTCCTTTTCGCTTAGGCTGGTCTTGCAGGGGAGTATAACCGAACAGGGGAACACAGGGCGCCGGCTGTTATCCGGTGTGAATGGGTATATCATGGCCAACTGGTTTGGGCGCCGGCATGTAAAATCCCATATTTGTGC
This sequence comes from Bacteroidota bacterium, assembly GCA_019638695.1. Lineage (GTDB taxonomy): Bacteria > Bacteroidota > Bacteroidia > J057 > JAJTIE01 > JAHBTG01. The sequence goes on from JAHBTG010000010.1 coordinate 21,197, forward strand.
ATGCAAGAACAAAAGCACCGTGTGCTGGTTCGTTTTGTGACCATGCGTTTTCGCCCGGAGGCTGTGGGGCACTTTCGCCAGGTATTTGCCGAGAGTAAAGACAAGATAGCCGCCATGCCGGGGTGCCTGGGCGTGCAGTTGCTGCCGGACGAGGAAGAACCGCATTGTTTCTATACCTGGAGCGAGTGGACCGATGCAGATGCGCTGGATGCTTACCGCCACAGCGAATTGTTTGCCGCCACCTGGGCGCGGACCAAACCTTTGTTCCGGGCAAAACCTACTGCGGTGAGCTGGTACAGGTTTCCTGTGCAGGCAGGTTAGGACCGCTTGCCGGCTTCCTCTGCACACATGGTCACCAGCTCGCGCAAAACGGCCAGGTCAATGTCTGCCAGCTTTTTGATATAGATACAGCCTGCTCCCTTTTTGTGCTTGCCCAGGCGGCTGAGCAGGGTTTCATCCACCTCCATACATGTCAGCAGGTAGAGGCTCAGGTTTTGTTTGCGCGGGGAGAAACCCACTACAAACCAGTCCCCCTCCCGCCCGGAGGCATATTGGTAGCGGTATTGCCCGAAACCTATGATGCTGGTACCCCACAGGACGGGCGGATGACCGGTGATTTCCTGCATCAACTGCACCATGGTTTCGCAGTCCCGGCGGCGGTCTGCTTCCTGGTTTGCCAGGAAGGCAACGACATCGCCTGAAGTGGCCTGGGTCTTGTTTTCTGCTTTGGCCATTGTTATACCAGGATATGTTTCAGGTGCTAGGATTTTTCCAGTATCTCTTTAAGGTTGTCCAGGCCCTGCTGCAGGTCTTTGCCCATCATCTCTTCCATGTCCATAAAGAGCAGCATCAGGTTCATGGGGTAGGGCATCTTACCGGCAAAGCCCCATTTGACCAGGGTGCCTCCTTTGGGAGAGTCTTCCAGCAGGAAATAGGCGGTGTCATCCGCTTCCATAGGTTCTTTGAAGCGCAACGCATAGTCTATGCGCTTGTCTTCGGCGATCTGGGTGATCTCCTGCTCTCCTTTTCCCATTTTGGGGCCTTCCCAGTAATAAACGGCGCCCACGGTACCATCAGTGCCTTTGTAGGAGGTTTTGATATCCGGGTCCATCTTGGGCCATACGGTAAACTGCTCATGATTGCGCAGCATTTTCAGGTAAGCGAATACGTCGGAGCGGGGTTTGTTGATCTCCACGGAGCGCTCCATACTGTAATCGCTTTTGACGATCAGGGCCAGCAAAAGCAAGGCGACAATGAGTCCCAGCAGACCCAGCAGTGTGTATTTCAGGATTTTCATGGTAGTATGTGTTTTGCCAAAAATAAAAATGGAAATGCAGGTTGTCCACACATTTTCGATAAAACTTCTTTAAATAAATATCAACGTAAGGAAAAGCCACCGCATTGCCGGAATGATTATTATTGGCCTTGTTATGAAAGACATAGAGCTCAAGAAACGTTTGCATGCCGCTGTTGAATCTATAGAAGCTGGCAGCGGAATAGAGCTGGTGGTGGTGGTGGTGCCGCATAGCGGCCGCTATCATACCCCCCAGATAGGGGGAGGCCTGCTGGCCGGTGCGCTGGCACTGGGGGTATTCCTGTTTTCTGCCCTCGAGTTTACTCTGCCGCTTATCTTCCTGGGTACCCTCCTGGCATTTTTGCTGGGAGGTATGGTGGTGGGGGTATTGCCTTTTCTGAAGCGCCGAATGATATCCCGGCAGCTGCGCCAGCGGTATACGGACCGGTTTGCCGGCAGCGTGTTCTGGGAGAACCGCCTGTTTGCCACCCGGGAACACGTGGGTTTGCTGCTGTTCTTCTCCTGTTTTGAACATACGGTCTCTGTGGTTGCCGATCACGGGGTGGTGGAGCACCTGCCCCAAGAGGAGCTGGAGCGGCTGCGACAGGAATGCCGGGCATTGTTCGCCAGGCGGCCCTTTGATACCCAACTGTTGGCCTTGCTGGAATCCTGGAAGCCGGTATTTGCCCGCTACCTTCCGCCGCGTGTGCCCAACTTCAATGAACTGCCCGATAGTATTCACGTAGAAGTATAGCTTCCCATGTTCAAGTTCATTCAGCGCATCCCGCGCGGTTTTGTATGGCTTTCCCTGGCGTTGGTATTTTGCCTTTTCCTATTTGAAATGGCAGAAGGCCGCCCCGGCGGCGGCAGTGGATATAGCAGTGGCGGCGGCAGCTATAGCGGTGGCGGGGGGTCTTCCTACAGCGGGGGAGGAGGGGGCAGTAGTAGTTCCGGCGGCGGAGATGGAGACGGGGGAGCTATCCTGATGCTGGTGTTCTACCTGTTGCAGATTACCCTGCAGGGGCTCTTTTATTTTGCTGTGGAGTTTCCTTATATCGCGCTGCCGCTCTATGCATTCACGGCTTTTTACCTGTACCGCAACTATCGGCTGAACAAGAAGCGGGCTATTACCAGCGGAGGGAATGCCGCTACCCGTCGTAAACGCAATACTGCGGTGCTGGACAGGCAGTTAAGCGTTCTCAAGACTCAGGACCCGCATTTTTCCACCCCGGTATTCCTGGACTTTGTCACGGCGCTTTATCACGAGTTCTATTCGCGGTTCAGCAAAAAAGACTTTGCCCAGCTGCGCCCTTACCTGGAGGACTCCATACTGCATGCCAATAACCTCAATGACCCCGTAGACATTCACGAGATCGTGCTGGGTGCCGTGGCCATTTACGATATCAGCCTGACGGATGAATGGCAGTATATCCAGCTCAATATCCACAGCAACTTCACGGAGAAGCGGCAGGACAAGACCTCCCGCCACCAGTTGCAGGAGCGCTGGATGCTGCGCCGCAAAGCCGGGCTTATCAGCCCGGAGCCGGATAAGATGCGCGGGCTCAACTGCCCCAGCTGCGGGGCCGGGCTCAGCCTGGATGACCAGGGGTCCTGCGGTTTCTGCGGTACCCATGTGGTACCGGGGGACATGCAGTGGGAGCTTATGAGCAAGACAACCCTGCAGCACCAGGTGCTCAGCAGCAATGCACAAAGCTTACTGGCCTATGCCCCGGAGGTGGGCAATGACTATCCCACGGTAGTGGCGCCGGATGTGGCGAACGTTGGCGCTCAACTGGCCGGCAGCCCCGCCGCCTGGTTGCATTACCAGGACTTTTTCAGGGAAAAGGTGGTGATTCCCACTTTTATGCAGGTGTATGAGGCCTGGAGCAGCCTCAAGTGGGAAAAAGCCCTCCCTGTGGTGAGCGACCGCCTGTGGCACAGTTACCTCTTCTGGATTCAGGACTACAAGACCTTCCAGATCATGCCTCGCCTGGAGAATATCCGCGTATCGAAGGTGGAGGTTGCCCGTGTGGAGGTGGATCATTTCTATGAAAGTATCACGGTGCGCATACATGCCAGCTGCCTGGATTACAAGACCGATCCTAAAGGCAAGGTGCTGGCGGGCGATGCCAAGCGCAGCCGTTATTTTACGGAATACTGGACCTTCATCAAAAACCGGGCGGTAGCGCCCAACTGGGAAGGGGATGCCGTCAACCTGCATAATTGTCCCAACTGCGGCGCGCCGCTACAGCTCAACCAGGCTGCAGAATGCCATAGCTGCGGCTCCAAAGTAAACACCGGCCAGTTCAACTGGGTCCTCAGCACCATTGAGCAGGACGATGATTATGGCCTGGAGGTCTGATACTTTAATTCTGCTGGACCATGCAATGGGAGATCCCTACTCATTTGGGCAGTTTGAAGCGAACCCTCACGCTTACGGACCGGGGAATGCTGCTGCTGACGAGGCCGCATCACCCGGCGGAGGAGCTGAGCCTGCATGATCTGCTCGGTAAATCTTATGTGGGGCAGCCAGAGGCCGTGCAACCCATACTGGAATACCTTTGCAAGCAACTTCCTTTACCCGATACCGCCGATCTCCTGGTCCGGCTGCGCTACCAGTTCTATCGGCACCTGAATGGAGTGCTTGTTCCGCACCGCCGGTATCCCTGGACTGCTGCTATCGAGGGAAACCACACGGAATATGTGAGCGAACTGACGGCTTCGGGTTTTATCGTGTGGGAGCATATGCGGGACGGCAGCCTGCGAAAAGACCACCAGCAGATGCTGGGCGATCTGCTGGTGCTGGGACCTTGCCGGCCCGGTATGCCCCAGGATATCCGTAATGAGCTGCGGCAGGTATTGTGTGCAGTGGCACCCGGCAGCGGGTTGACGCTCAAGGATACTTTCCCGCTACTGGCCTATGATAAGATTGCTGCCGAACGTTTTGACTTTAGCCAGACCCCCGATAGCGGCAAGTTTCTCTATTGCGGCACCGGATGGGTTTGTATAGGCGGCTGGAGCGAACCTCATCACCAGGGCGGCGCCCAGTGCTATAGCCCGGAGCAGGTATTGCGGGACCCACATTTTTTTGAGTTCCTGTCTGTGCCGGAGGATCTGCAGGTCCGGGTAAAGGATATCCTGGCGAATGCTATTCTGCCGTAAAGCTAGTTCTTCAGCTTGCGGTTGAGGAAGTCCGTCATGTAGCGGTACAGGTGCAGGCGGGTATAGCCGCCATAGATGCCGTGGTTACGGTTGGGGTAGAACAGCATCTCAAAATCCTTGTTGGCGGCCACCAGCGCATCTATCATCTCGGTGGCATTCTGCAGGTGCACGTTGTCGTCCGCCATGCCATGTACGATAAGGTAGTTGCCCTTCAGCTTATCGGCAAAGTTCACGGGGCTGTTCTCATCATAGCCTTTGGCATTCTCCTGGGGAGTGCGCAGGTAGCGCTCGGTGTAAATGGTGTCGTAGAACCGCCAGTTGGATACCGGGGCCACCGCCACGGCGGTTTTAAAGACATCCGCACCTTTGGTAATGCACAGGCTGCTGAGATAGCCACCGAAGCTCCATCCCCAGATGCCTATGCGTTTGGCATCTACGTAGGATTGTTTGGCCAGCCAGTTGGCGGCTGAGATCTGGTCTTTCACTTCCAGTGCGCCCAGGTCCTGGTAAGTGGCTTTGCTGAAACCGGCGCCTTTTCCGCCACATCCGCGGTTGTCCACGCATACCACCAGGTATCCATCCGCACAGAGCGACTGGTACCAGAAGTGGTTGAGTCCGTCGTAGCTGTCCTGCACGGACTGGCTGCCGGGTCCGCCGTAGGTGTACATCAGCACGGGGTACTTGTTCTTGGGGTTAAAATTGAGGGGCTTCATCATCCAGCCATCCAGGCTGATGCCCTCTTCGGTGGTCAGCGTGAAGAACTCCCTGGGAGAGAGGGTGTATTCCCGGAGGCGTTCGCGCAGTTTGGCATTGTCCTGCAGGGTGCGGATGTCCTTGCCTCTGGCGTTGCGCAGGGTGATTACCGGGGGCGTACTGCTGTTGCTGTGGTTGTGCACGTAGTAGGAGAAGGCACTGGAGAAATCGGCGCTGTGGTGGCCGTTGCCTTCGGTCAGTTGTTTCTTTTTCTTGCCGTCCAGGCCGATGCTGTATACCTGCCGCTGGGTGTACCCCGCCTCATTACCGGCATAGTAGAGTACGCCGTTGGCTTCGTCCAGCCCATAAAACTCGGAGACCTCCCATTGGCCCTTGGTCAGCTGGAGCTCCTTGTCGCTGTTCAGTTCACGCAGGTAGAGATGTTGCCAGCCATCCTTGTCGCTAAGTAACAGGTAGCGTTTGCCGTCTTTGAGGAAACGGATGGTCCCGTCGCTCACTTCGGTAATATAGGTTTCATTGGTTTCGGTATACACCGGTTTGGGTTCCCGTTGCTGGGGGGTGGTCAGCAGCAGTTCCAGTTTGTTCTGGTGGCGGTTGAGTGCGGCAATGACCAGGCGGTCTTCCTGCGGCGTCCACCAGATGCGGGGGAAGTATTCATGGGTCTCTCCGGTGGTGGCCAGGGTATGGGTTTGCTTGCTGCCCAGTTCATAGATATGCACGGAGACTACCGCGTTCGCTTCTCCCGCTTTGGGGTATTTGAAGGTATAGCGTTCGGGGTACAGGCTGCCATACAGGTCCATGGTAAACTCTTTGACGCGGCTTTCGTCAAAGCGCAGGAAAGCCAGCCATTTGCCGCTTTCAGACCATTTGAACGCCTGCGCTATGGCGAACTCTTCTTCGTATACCCAGTCCGTGGCGCCATTGATGATATGGTTGGCTTTGCCGTCTGCGGTTATCTGCACCGTTTCCCCGGTGTTCAGGTCCTGGTACCACAGGTTATTCGCTTTCACATACGCCACCTTGTTGCCGTCCGGACTGAAAGTGGGGTAGAAGATATGCGCTCCCTCGGCCAGTGTGGTGATCTTGCGGGTGCCGCGGTCATATACATAACAGATGCTTTTGGAAGAGCGGCGGTACACACTCTCGGTCTCCGTAGTAAACAGGATACGCTGCTCGCGGGGGCCAAAGCTGTAACTGCTGCCGGCCAGTTGCTTCCCGTTTGAAGTGGTAAGTGTATACTTGGGTGCAAGGGTGTCCTGTTTCTTTTCATCCAGAACGTGGACGCGCATCAGATTTTTGTCTGCATCCCAGGTGCTGTAGAACTGGTCGTCTGCCATCCAGGCAAACCCGCCGGCGCTGGCCGGGTAGAATTTATAGTATTGCCAGACGTCCTGGAGGGTAACCGTTTTTTGCTGTGCAAAAGCTTGTCCTGCCAGCAGCAGCCCCAGTATCCATGCCTGGAGGTGCAGATGTATGCGGAATTTCATAACTGTCAAAACGTATAAACGGGTTTAGGTAGGAAGTCAAAAGTACATCGGCAAAGCCAACTCCCCAAGCCATTTATCCTAATTCCGGCCGCAGGTCAGTTGCCCAGTGTGGACAACAGGGCGCGCGTGCTGTCCCGGTCGCGCGAAAGCTGGGCCACCAGCTCGTCCAGGCTGCCGAACCGCTGCTCATCGCGGATCCGCTCGCGGAAGCCTACGCGCAGCGATTGCCCGTAAAGGTCGCCGGAGAAATCCAGCAGGTGCACTTCGGGCACAAAGCGCAGGCCGTCTACCGTGGGGCGGTTACCTATGTTCATCATGCCCATATGCTTTTCAGCAGGTAACAATACCTCCACGGCATATACACCATTGGCAGGCAGCAACTTAGGTTCTTCCTGCCGCAGCTCCAGGTTAGCTGTGGGGAAGCCCAGCTGGCGTCCCCGCTTGTCTCCGTGTACCACGGTGGCCTCCAGGCTGTAGGGGTAGCCCAGCAGGCGGTGCGCTTCTGCCACATGGCCTGCCAGCAGCGCTTCGCGTATGCGGGTGCTGCTTACTTTGGCAGCATCTATCTCCTGCGCAGGTATCTCTTCTACCGTGAAACCCAGTTGAGGACCCAGTTGCCGGAGCTCTGCCAGTCCGCCGCCACGGCCCTTACCGAAGCGATGGTCATAGCCGATAACGATATGCTGCGCCCCGATGACGCGGTGCAGCACCTCGGTAATAAATACCTGGGAATCCGTTTGGGCAAAAGCCGGGGTAAAGGGCAATACCAGGAGGCGGTCTACCCCTGCGGCAGCCAGGTGGCTGATCTTTTCTTCGAGTGTATGCAGCAGCCGCAACGGGTTATCCTGCGGGTGCAGCACCAGGCGGGGGTGGGGGTGAAAGGTGATGACCAGTGAAGTTCCCTGTTGTTTGTGCGCGGCAGCCACCAGCCTTTGCAGGATGGCGCGGTGGCCAGGGTGTACTCCGTCAAACGTGCCAATGGTAGCCACTGTGCGTGGGCTGGGCGTATAGGATTCCAGGCTGCGAAAAACGTCCACGGTATGTTCAGTCAGTGGGGGGTTTTGGTTCGTTTCGGGTGCTTGTGCAGGAAGTCCTCCAGGGTCTGGGCATCGGCCAGCTTGTAATGGCCTATGGCGGTGCGCACCAGGCCGGAGAGGTATGCCCCGGTGCCCAGGTGTTGTCCCAGGTCATGGGCCAGGCTGCGGATATACGTGCCTTTCTGGCAATGGATATGCAGGCGTGCCACTGCCAGCTCCATATCCAGCAGTTCGATCGCGTGGATCATGACGGAGCGGGCCTTGAGCTCCGGCGCTTTGCCTTTGCGTGCCAGTTTATAGGCGCGTTTGCCGTCTACTTTGATGGCCGAATAAGTAGGGGGCACTTGTGCGATGGTGCCCGTGAAATGGGCCAGGGCTTCCTGCACCGTTTCCGGCGTGAGGTGCGAGGTGTCCCGTATATCCCGGGGCGGGCATTCTGCGTCATAGGAATCCGTCACCGCTCCAAACGTGATCTCGGCCACGTATTGTTTGTCAGCATCCTGTATGGCATTGATTTCCTTGGTCCTGGCGCCTGTGCACAGGATCAGCAGGCCGGTAGCCAGCGGATCCAGGGTGCCGGCATGTCCTATCTTGGTAAGTTTGAGGTGATTACGGATCTTGGCCACCACATCAAAGGAAGTCCATTCCCTGGGTTTGTTGATGAGGATGATTTCCCCCGCCTCAAAATCCACTACTTCCATCAGCGTGTCAGTCCGAAATAAAGTGCCACAGCCCCCACAATCAGGCAGTAGATGGCAAAAGGCATCAGACCGCCGCGTTTGACCAGGCGTATCATAGCGGTGCAGGCCAGCAGCCCCACCAGGAACGCCGTTACAAACCCTATGGCCAGCGGCAGGATACCTACCCCCTGGTAAGGTTCCGTACTGGTCAGGATCTCCAGGCAATCCTTACTCATAGCGCCAAAGATGGGTATGAGTACGATCAGAAAACTGAAACGGGCAGCGGCTGTCCTGCTCATGCCGAGCAGCAAGGCTGTGGAGATGGTGGAGCCGCTACGGCTGAGGCCGGGCAATATGGCGGCTATTCCCTGCGCAATGCCCACGATTAGCGCTCGCAGAGGCGTGGTATCTCCGTTGCCTTCCCTGGCACGGCTGGCAAAATACAGGAGCCCTGCGGTGAGCAGGAGGCAACTGCCTACCAGTACCAGGTTGCCGTCGAACAGGGCCTCTACCTCGTCTTTGAAGAAGAGCCCTACGATAATGACAGGTATGGCGGCGATGAGGATATGCGTCAGGTACCTGAAATCCGCAGTTTGCCAGCCGCCAAAGGGACTGGCCGCCAACTGGCGGATGGTGCGGAAATAAACGACTACCGTACTGAGCGCCGTGCCGCCATGAATGACGACGGAGAAGGTGAGATCGCTGACCTCCTCTATACCCATCATCACCTTAAAGATCTCGAGGTGGCCGCTACTGCTGATAGGCAGGAACTCGGAAAGTCCCTGTACTATGCCCATGATAAGGGCCTCTAACCATGTCATGTGTTAGTTCCCGGTTTGAGCAGAGCCAGAAGATTTGGGCGCCTTCTTGTCTTTGAGCAAAATGGCATATACCAGGTAGGCATAGCCCGCCAGCACGATAACGGGCGCGACATGCAGGGCCATGGAAAACTCCTCTGCGCCCTTGTATTCCTTGTCCGTCATCAGCGCATAACCCACCATCAGGATGCCGATACCTATCAGCAGGTGCACAAAGTTCTTTTTGCCGAAAGGGAGGGAAAAACTGCTGCCGGGGCTTGTCTTGCGCTCCCGGCTCTTGATCACCAGCTTGGTAGCAGACTGGGCACCGGCGGGTGCTGCTGCGGGTGTTTTTTTCTTACTCATATGATCTGGTCCAGGTTCTTGTTCAGGTAACGATTGACGGCCACATAACTGCTAAACCAGCCCAAGGCAGCACCGAACAAAATTAGGGAAAAATAGAGGACGAATATTTCAGCTCTCAAAGATATGGCTTCCACGTCCGGAATGACCCTTTGCAGGCCCATGACCAGGCCAAACAGGCACAGCGCGGCCAGGGTGCCGGCAATACCTCCCTGCAGGATACCGTTGCGGATGTATGGCGCCCGGATGTAGGCTGTAGTAGCCCCTATGAGCTGCATGCTGCGGATGACCAGCCTCCGGCTGTAGATGCTCAGCTTAACTGTATTGACGATCAGGAAAAAAGCGGCCAGCACCAGCAGGATGCCCACCACCCCGGCTACTGCCTGAAAGCCCACCCGGTTCTCTACCACACGATCTATGAGGTCTTTGCTGTAATAGATGTCATAGACCTCGGGCTGTTTCACCAGCTTTTGGGCAATAGCGTCCAGGTCGGCCTGTGTGAGATATTCCCGTTTCACGGTAATCTCGATGGTTGCCGGCAGGGGGTTGGCACCGCCCATTACCTCCAGCATCTCGCCCGCGCCTTTGAATCGCTTGAGCGCTTCCTGTTTGCTCACGAATTCCGCTTTGTCGGTATAGCTGGTTTCCTTGAGGCGGACGATAAACTTGTCCGCCTCCTCCGGGGTCATGGTATCGCTCACCACCAGCTTGAGCACAAATTGGTCCAGCGCCACATCCACAATCACCTGTCCTGCTACGGCCACAAAGAAAAAGAGCCCTATAAAGAACAGGATGAGTGTGATGTTGAGCGTAGTGGATATGACAGGCGTGCGGTTTTTCATGTATGCACCAAGACTACTTTGGCAAAGTTACCCAAGGGTTGTATCCAAATGACGGGCAGGTTATACACAGTGGGATGTGCGGGTGTGGCTTTTCTGCACAATTCCGGTACTATACCAGTTGGAGGTCTATCTGCACCAGATCCAGGAACTGTTTGTAGCGGCTGCGCACTTCTTCGATGGTGAGGCTTTCCAGGCGCTCCGTGCCGAATTTTTCCACGCAGAAGCTGGCCAGTGTGCTGCCGTAGATAACGGCGTTCTTCATGTTCTGGAAAGAAAGGTCTTTGGTAGCGGCCAGGTAGCCCAGGAAGCCGCCGGCAAAGGTATCGCCTGCCCCGGTGGGGTCAAATACCTCTTCTAGGGGTAGGGCTGGGGCAAAGAACACCTGGTTCTCGTGGAACAGCAGCGCTCCATGCTCTCCTTTTTTGATGATGAGGTAGCGCGGTCCCATGGCCAGGATGGCACGGGCTGCTTTGACGAGGCTGTATTCGCCGCTGAGCTGGCGGGCTTCTTCGTCGTTGATGGTGAGCACGTCCACTTCTGCAATGGTCTTTTTCACGCTGTCCAGCGCCGTATCCATCCAGAAGTTCATGGTATCCATGACCACGAGCCGGGGCCGGCGTTTCATCTGGCGAATGACGTTCCGCTGGATATCGGGCACCAGGTTGCCCAGCATCAGGAACTCGCTTTCCTGGTAGGCTGCGGGGATCTGCGGGTCAAAGGTGGCCAGCACGTTCAGCTGGGTATCCAGTGTGTCGCGGCTGTTGAGGTCATTGTGGTAGCGTCCGCTCCAGAAGAAGCTTTTTTCATTGGGGCGCACTTCCAGTCCCTGGGTATCCACGCCGCGGCTATTGAGCGTTTGCACAAACGCATGCGGGAAGTCTCCGCCCACCACGCTTACCAGCCGCACCGGTTTGGTGAAGAACGAGGACGCCAGGCAGATGTAGCTGGCCGCGCCACCCACTATTTTATCGGTTTTGCCAAAAGGCGTTTCAATGGCATCAAACGCTACGGAACCTACGACAAGGACACTCATGGGGTTATCAGGGGTTGGTGTATTACACAGATTGAGGATGCAAATATGGTAAACTTGCGCTATCCGGTGAGGTTGCAGGCAGGATTGTGCCTTGCAGGCACAGAATGATAAAAATTTAAGGCCCGGAATACTTGCAGATATTCGGTTCCTGTGTAATTTTGCAGTTCAATTCATGTACGATGAAAAAAGGCATTCACCCCGAATATAGAGAAGTCGTTTTCAAGGATATTTCCTGCGATTATACTTTCATTGGTAAGTCTACCATGAAGTCACGTGAGACGATAGCGCTGGACGGCAAAGAATATCCGCTGATCAAACTGGATATCTCTAGCCGCAGCCATCCCTTCTTTACGGGTAAGCAAAAGTTCGTGGATACTGCCGGTCGTGTAGACAAGTTTTTTGCCCGCTACGGCAAGAAAGAAGCCTAGCGCCGGTATCGTCTTGTTGCTGCGAGGCACCCCTGCCGGGTGGCTTCCTTTCCTTGTACATGAGTTATTCATTAAAAAGCAATAACACATGGGACTATTTAGTTTTGGCAAAAAATCTGTTCCTGCCGGCACAAAAACACTTGTGGTGCTGGACTGGGATCGTATCTCCGGGATGTTGACAGACCTGTCTTTTCTCAAAGACAAGAAAAACCCCGTCCTGCACATTTACAGCCGCAAACCTGCGGGTGTATTGCTCCAGGATCTGCAGAAGAAATACCCCACCAAGGTGCACACGGTGCCCGGGGACGAGCGCAACTTCAGCAATTACATGTCCTGCAGCATTATCTATGAATATGCGCGCAATGCAGAGTTCTCAAGCATCCTTTTTGTGTTTGAAGGCAAGGGACTGGGCAGCACCCAGCGTTTCCTGGAGTCAGAAGGCATTAAGGTGGAGAACGTCAGCCTGGGCGGTGGCGAAGACCGCAAGCCCCGCCGTGAACGCGGAGGCGACCGCCCCGAGCGGAATGCCGAGCGCGGAGACCGCCGTGATAACCGCACAGAGGCCAGGGCTCCCCGCCAGCAGCAGCCCCAGCAGGAAAACCGCAATGCCCAGGGCCAGCGGGAAAACCGCGGGGAGGGCAGAAAAGAGGAGAACCGCAAAGACCGCAACCAGAGAGGAGACCGTAACCGGGACCGCAAGCCCCGCTACGAAGCTACCGGGGAGGATGCTACCCGCATGGCCGGCCGTTTCAGAGAACTTTTCAATCTCTTTAAGGACTATCCCCAGGAGCAGCTGGTCATCCTGGTAAAACAATCTACCGAGCAGGATATGCAGGCCATCTTTGGCAGCCGCAATCCCCGCATCATGGTAGAAGCCCTGGTGCACGCTGGCCTGGCCACGGTGCCCGTAGAAGGCAAGATCAGCCTTACGGATTTCCCCTCGGAGACCTTCTGCCGCCAGTTGCTCCGGGTCAATGGCGAGCGGCTCCCCCGTCCGGAACGCAAGCCTGCTACCCAGGATGCCCCGGCTCCTGCAGCCCAGGAAGAAGGCCATGAAGAGGATTATCCGGCCGAACTGCCGCAGACAGCCCAGGTGAACGACTAGCGCGTCACCCAGGGAGGGAGGTGGCCCGGCTGCCGGGGAGCTCCCCCGGAGTGCGGTTGTTCCCGGATTGGTTTCCTGGAAATAGAGGGTTCTCCGGAATTATACCGGCCCCAATTCCGTTCTAAGGGAAATATCAAAAAAACGGGATATATGAAACCAACTCCTGCCGATTCCGTTACCACGGCAGTTTCACCCAAGACCTTTTATCCTGTATTATTTGCCATCAGCTTTGCACATTTGCTGAATGACCTGATACAGGCAGTAATCCCGGCAATATACCCTGTTATCAAGGAAAGTTTCCGGCTCAGCTATGCCCAGATCGGCCTGATTACGCTGGCGTTCCAGCTCACGGCTTCCCTCTTTCAGCCCTTTGTGGGCTATTATACGGACAGGAATCCCCAGCCGTTCTCGCTGGCCACGGGCATGGTCATTACCCTGGTTGGCCTTATAGGGCTGGCGTTTGCCTCCAGTTTTACGCTGATCCTGCTGTCGGCCGGTTGTATAGGATTGGGCTCATCGGTCTTTCACCCGGAATCTTCCCGCGTGGCCTATCTGGCTTCAGGGGGCAGAAAGGGGCTGGCGCAGTCCATCTTTCAGCTGGGGGGTAATGCCGGGTCTGCCTTTGGCCCGCTGCTGGCGGCGCTTATTGTGGTACCCTATGGCCAGGCCAATATCATCTGGTTCACATGGGTGGCTGTTGCCGGATTTGTCGTGCTGTTCCGCATAGGGCAATGGTACCAGGTACATGTATACCTGAAAGAGGCGAATGCCAGGGTTGAGCGGGCGGCGGCCCGCAAGCCGCTTACCCGCAGGCAGGTTACCGGCGCCATGGTCATTTTGCTGATCCTTATGTTTTCCAAGCATATCTACACGGCCAGTATGTCCAGCTATTTCACCTTCTTCCTCATGGAGAAATTTCACCTCACGGTGGCCCAGTCCCAGGGATACCTGTTTCTCTACCTGGGCGCCGTGGCGCTGGGCACCATACTGGGCGGTGTGCTGGGCGACCGCTTCGGGCGTAAATACGTGATCTGGTTTTCTATACTGGGCGCTGCGCCCTTCACCCTCATGTTACCTTATATGGGCCTGGCAGGTACAGCCATACTGGCTGTGCTGACAGGGGTGATCATTGCTTCGGCATTCTCTGCCATACTGGTGTATGCCACAGACCTGATGCCTGATAAAGTGGGCCTGATAGCGGGTCTGTTCTTTGGCCTGGCCTTTGGTATGGCGGGCATAGGCTCTGCCACACTGGGCCGGCTGGCAGATGAGATAGGGATCATCCGGGTCTTTCAGCTGTGTGCCTTTCTGCCACTGGTGGGCGTTGTGGCAGCTTTTTTGCCGGATATCGGGTCCAAAAGCCGGCGACCTGCCCGTGCACGTAGTTGACTAACCGGGGCTTTTGCTTAATTTTACCGGTGAATGAGAAGGAGATGCATAGCCCTGAGCCTGGCAGTCGTCTACGCGGCGCTGATGGGGTATGGATTTTTGCCTTATATCCTCTTCAAGGTTAACCAGGAATACATTGCACAGAACCTGTGTGTGAACAGGGATGTACCAGGCTCTGAATGCCAGGGCACCTGCCACCTCAAGAAGATACTGGATGCCCAGGATGAACAGCAAAAAGACGGCCGCGCAGTGCCCGCCGTCCAGTTTGAGCAAGCTCCTGTGCATACGGAAGCAGAAGCCCTGGCTGTTCAGGGCATATATCCCCCGGTAATGTATGTGGGGTTTATAGCTGTGTACCAGGGAAATACCTCCCGCGTGGATCATAAGCTCTCCACACCTCCTCCCGAGATCTCATAGGTATTTTTGGTTCGAAAGCTATCGAACAGACAGGCTGGCCGCCAGGCTGCATACGAGGTATGCCTGTAGGCTGTTTCTGTCATTACGCATAGGTGTCCCGTGCACCTGTGTACCCATTCCCTATAATACAAAATATATCATGAAATCTCATTTGTTCCCTATCATAGGCCTGTTGGCCCTCTCTTTACTGGCTGTTTCCTGCAAGAAGGATGAGCCTGCCAATACGGCTCCTGAGGCCACAACCGCTCCGCTGACGCTTACCCTCAATGCCGAATATAATGGCAGCCTGCTGGCAGCAGAGACTGAGTACACAGCTGGCGCCGATACCAAATTCCGGCTGGACGGGCTGGCGTTTTATGTGAATAATATTGAGCTGATCCGTGAAGACGGCAGCATCTATACGGTGCCTCAAACCGCTTTCTACGTCCAACTGGCGACGGAAGGCGAGGGCGGCGGGCATATGCACAAGACCCAGCACGGGGACCACAATACCGTGCAGTTGACGCTGGGAGATGTGCCCAAAGGCAACTACCAGGGCATCCGTTTTCGCATAGGCAATAACTCCATGACCGGTCACAATGGCCCCGGTGGCACAGAAGGCAAGGTGCAACCGCAGGATTTTGCTGACGGTACGGCGCTGGGCGCGCAGTCTCCTTCCATGTGGTGGGGCTGGGGTACCGGATATATTTTCTTCCGCCTGGACGGTGTGGTTGATACCAACGATAACGGTATCATTGATGAAGTGGGAGAAGATGGTGCCACAGACCGTGCATTGCGTGTGCACCTGGGCACGGGCGATCTTATTGCTGACGTTACCAGTTATGAACACCGTGCTTTCAGCGTGGGGAATGGTACCAATGATTTAAGCATATACTTTGACCTGGTTTCCTTCTTTGAGGATATCAATCTGCGTGAAGAATACAGCACCCATAGCATGGGTGACAGTAAGCCGCTGGCAGTGCGCTTTAAGGATAACCTGAACAGCGTGTTCTATGTGCCGGCCCTCACGCATTCTGCCGGTAACTGATGCAGATTCGTCTGCACTTGACCTTTCGTGCGTGGTGCAGCCTGCTGGTCCTTTGCGGACTGGCAGGCTGCCGGCACGATATCCCTGTTTTCCCTGCAGAACAAGCCGCTCAGCCCTATTTGCTGGAGCAGCCGCCTCATTTTCCACAGGCGCGTATCCCGCAGGATAATGTGCTGACAGAGGCCCGCGTGGCGCTCGGACGCAGGCTGTTCTTCGATCCCATCCTTTCTCGCGACCGTACCGTCAGCTGCGGCAGCTGCCACCACCCGGACAAAGCGTTTACTGACGGCAGGCCGCTCTCAATGGGGATTGATGGGCAGGTCACCAGCAGAAATGCCATAGGCTTGTTCAACGCGGCTTTCAGCCCGCAGCGGTTCAACTGGGACGGACTGGTCCCCAGCCTGGAACTGCAGGTATTCGTGCCCATTGAAGCCCATAACGAAATGGACCTGCCTATACCCCAGGCTACCGAACGGTTGCGCAACCACCCGGAGTACCCGGCCTTGTTCCAGGCTGCTTACCAGCGTCAGCCCGATACGTATTCCCTCACCCGGGCTTTGGCTGCTTATCAGCGTACGTTGGTCAGTGCCGGCAGTCGCTATGACGATTATCGTCGCACCGGCAATGCAGACTTCCTCTCCGATGCCGAACTGAGAGGCATGGCGCTGTTTTTCTCCGAACGGGGTGAGTGTTTCCATTGCCACAATGGAGAGCTGTTCCGCGACGGGGATTTTCACAACACCGGTATTCATCCCGATAATCCGGATCCCGGACTGGCGGCATTTACCGGGCGGGCGCAGGACCAGGGCAAGTTCCACACCCCCAGCCTGCGCAATCTCCGCTTTACGGCACCTTATATGCACGACGGCAGCTTTGCTACACTGCAGGAGGTCATCGAGCATTACAACAAGGGCGGCCTGCCAAATCCCAACCGCTCTATCCAGATCAAACCCCTTAACCTGACGCCCCAGGAAAAACAGGACCTGGTGGCGTTCTTACTTGCTTTATCCGATGAAGAATTTATCGAATCACATAAAAATGATGGTCCACCGTCACTCCCGCCGCCTGCTCCTTAACGGCCTGCAGGCACTGATCTGCGGGCTGCCGTCGGTAGCCAGTGCCTGCGATGTCTGCGGCTGTTATTTTGGGCTGATGCCCTTTGAACGCTACCATCGTACCGAACTGATGTGGCGGCACAGCCGTTTCCGGGGCTATCGGAATATTCCTCCGCCGTTACCCACCGCGGGAGGTACTGCCACCCAGGTACTGAATAAGACCCAGCATGACCCGGCTTTGCACCAGGATGAGAACCGCACCGGGCCGCTATACGGCGACGAGGATTATGAACGCTTTCATACGGTAGAGCTCCGTTCTTCCTGGTTTTTTACCAAACGGCTGAACGTAGCTGCCGTGGTTCCCTTCAAATATTCCCTGGACAAGATTGGTGGCAATCAGAATACCTACTCTGGCCTGGGAGACATCTCAGTGGTGCCCACCTACTTTCCGGTATGGAAGGATACCACGAAATGGGGTATCCGCTGGGGCGTACAGCTGGGGGTCAAAGCACCGACAGGCCGTTTTGCTACGGATGACCCTGCCGGTGAAGGACTTATGCAGAACGGGACCGGCGCCTGGGACTTCATTCCGGGCACACAGGTATGGCTTCGCTGGCAAAAATGGGGGATGGCCGCTTCGGCCAGCTACCGCCTCAGCACCAGCAATGCCGCAGGTATGCGCCTCATGAACACCCTGAATGCCCAATCCGTTGTGTTCCGCCGGCTCAGATTAGGTACCCGGGGCCAGTTGCTGCCCGGGATAGGTGTGTATTACGAGAACTTTGACGGAGCGGAATACCAGGAGTACTGGCTGGCCGGTACGGGCGGGCAAATGCTGAGCCTGCATTCGGCGCTGGATGTCTATTGGGGCAAGGTGGGGCTGACCCTGCAATGGCAACATCCGCTGGTACAGGACTTGTTAGGCACTCAGATGGCCAATGCAGGGCGTTTTAATGTGGGCCTGGCATACCTGATTCCGGCTCGCTCCGGCATGCGGCCCTGACCTGCCAGATTGCAGACCTCGTAGCTATTCATCCATATCCGTGCCATTATCTTCCTCCGGTTTTTCCTGGGGGATGCCCATCGCCTTGCGCTCCCGCGGGGTGAGCTGGCGTACCTCGAAGAGCGGGATATCCGCTTCCTGGAAGATAGTCATAAGGGTTTTGGTCAGTGCCATCCCTGCGTGGGGGCCAAAGGCTACTGAGAACACGCGCTCATCATAATCCCCCAGCAGCGTTTTTGTTCTTTCTTTTTCGAACAAAAAGCACTCATAATGCGGGAACATCTCTTTGAGGTAGTAACAGATTGTGTCCGAACCGGTTAGCAGGATGACCAGTTCGTCGGGCGCATCCGGTGGAGTGGGGGAGGGCAGCTTGGGGAAACGTCCCAGCATGGCCAGGTCGTCAGCCGTGAGATGTGCCAGCACCACCTGGCTGCCCAGCCCGCTCCCGCGCAGGTGTTCCAGCAGCCAGGCCAGCAACTCATAGGGGGTGTCCGGGAAACCCTTGATCAGGATACGAAGGTCCGGGTATTGGCCGGCCAGCTCCTGGCATTCCTGCAGCAGCGCCGCGTCCCCTGCAAAGCGTGCCTGCAGGCGATTCGGCTGGTGGTCTGCATAAGTATAGACCACTTCATGGGCATTTACCAGCAGGTGTAGTTGGGGAGCCTGGGCCAGTATGCCGGGTGCACCTGCTGCCAGAGTCAGCAGGCAAAAGATATACAGCCGTTTCATGCCGAAAATTAGGTGGTACCTTGATAAGTTTTCGCTATTATGTTAATTCCTTTTCGGTTATTTTGTCTCAAATCATGCGCAAATACCTCCTGCTCTTTTCGTGTATCATTGGGATGAAAGGCCTGCATTTGCATGCCCAGATGTTTACTCCCATTGTTCAGGAAGAGTTCTACCCGCTTGCCCTGCGGGTGGGAGACGGCCAGAACCAGTATAGCCTGAGTCAGGATCAGCTGGGGTTCGTCTTCATAGGTGTGAATGACGGCCTGGTGCGGTTTGACGGCCGGCAGTTCCACGGGGTGAACTTTGAAGACAGGGACAAGGGCTTTGTCCTGTCGCACACCCGTCACAAAGCCAGCGGGCAGCTGTTCCTGCGCACGGCAGAATCGTTCGGCCAGGTCCAATCTCTGCTGGGGGACAGCCTGGTATACCGCCCGCTCTCTCGTCTGGGCCTGCACGCTACCGTTTACCTGGGGCGCCAGGGTCAGCTGGCCAATAACAACTACCAGGTCTTTGCGCAGGACGACTATGTCTATTACCAGACGGATGATGCCCTGCGGCGCTGGCTGGTCTCAGGTGCAAGAGAAGAGCGCCTGGCTAAACTGGATGCCGCACATACTCCCAAAGGATGGTATCTGCTGGGCGGCAAGCTATATGTCCTTATAGAAGACAAAGGTATCTGCCGGCTGAATGGCGGCCGGCTGGAGCCTATGCCGGTATTTGCAGGACTGGCCGGCGAGGAACTGTTTCAGGTGACGCCCTATAACGAGAATTATGTGCTGGCTACTACCCAAAGCGGTAAGCTGTACCTGCTGGGCAAGGACAAGTATCACCTGCTAAGCCCGGACGCCACTGCACAGGATGCCCTGGCCGGTGCCCGCATATCGGCCACCATTGTCACCGATACACATATCATCCTGTGCACACAAGGCCGTGGCTGTATCTTTTTGTCCAGGGATATGAACCGCCCTGCACTGGACTATGTGCTTAGAGACCACAACGGCTTGCCGGATAACTTCATCCACACCGCACACCTGGACGAGGACGGCCGCCTGTGGCTGGCGCATACCAATACCGTCAGCTGGGTGCAGCTGAGCTGGCCGGTACAGTTTCTTCAGGGACTGGGGCCCGATGTCAATGCCATGTACTTTGACCACGGGCGCCTCTACATAGCCAAGGATAACGGGCTGTTTCGCCTGGGAGGTACTTCTTCCGTAGACGCCAGCATTCTTTCCCAGTTGCAGGCCCGGCAGAACAAGCAGCAGCAACTGGTGAGCCAGAGCGTGGGCAGCCGTCCGCCTTCTGTCGTGCAGGTGGAGCAGAACAAGGTGCAGGACGATATTGCCAGCCTCACCCTCAAAATGCATGACCTGCGCAAGAAGAAGACCAATGCCGCCCGGCAGAAACAAATGGAGCAGTACCAGCGGGAACTGGCCAACCTGGAAGCCCGCGCCCGCAAGCTGGAGGAAGAAAAGAACCTCTACCAGCGTGTAGTGCACAACCAGGAGGAATATACTGCTGCCATGCAGGAGATGAAGGCGGAGCTGCGCAAACGCCGCACTACTGTCAGCAGCAGCTTCTTTGCCCCGGTATCCGGCACGGAAGGCTTGCGTTGCCTGGACCTGGCGGCAGTAGGGGGGTATCTTCTCTGCGGCACAGAGCAGCAGATACTGGTTTTCAAGGGCGGTAAAAAAGAGACTGTGCTCAAATATGGCGCCAATAAATTACTGGCCAGCAGCCGGTACCCCGGCCGTGTATACGTGGTGCAGAATGACCGCATCGGCTACATTACCCTGGCGGACGGGAAGTGGAGCTATCATATGAATATGGACCCCGGCAAGGGGGCCGTGGAAATGAGTACTCTGCCCAGGGGCAGCAAAGACGCTGCCATTACCACGCTGGCAGAAGATGAGCGGGGTAATATCTGGATGGGATGTGAGAATGGCGTATTTTTCCTGAACCCTGACCAGGGCATTGGAGCCCGCCAGGTACCTTCCTCTGCCAATATCAACAATCCGGCCATTGTCTATGGACAGGGCAAGCTGATCCTGGCCTTTACCCAGCGGAATGCCTACCGCCTCAAGGGTGTACGTTTCCAGCGCAGCGCGCTGCTGGGGCAGGTGGCGGATATGACCCAGCCCAAACTCTACCTGCAGGCCGGGCAGACCCTCTGGTCACTGAAGGGCAATAGCCTTTATCGCCTGAACGCCAAGAGCGATGACCTGGCCTTGCAGGATTCGGTACTGCTGCCTCATTACCTGAGGGTGCGCAAGCACATTATTGGAGACGGTAATACGCTTTACTTTGCGGCCAATAGTGGCCTGGCCCGGTATAACCTGGCAGCCAGGATAAAGACCGGCCCTACCCATTCCGGCAATGTGCGCCTGCTGTGGGTAAGAGCCCATTCGCGGCATGCAGAGGACAATGGCTTCCAGCACCTGGGAGAAGACGAGTACCACAGCTTTGGGTATGACCCCGGGTTTCGGCTGGAACTGGGTTTTGCGGTGCCGGGATATGATTTTACGGATGGCGCACTCACCTATGAATACCGCTTGCAGGGAGAAGGGAGCTGGAAGCCGCTGCAGAGCAACCGGCTGGACCTGGATTTCAAGCCCGGGGTATATGAAGTAGAGATTCGTGCCAGGGATGCCCTGGGTAACTGGGGTACGCCCGCCGTGTATAAGTTTGAGCTGGCGCCTCCTTTCTACCAGCGGTGGCAGTTCCTGGTCATCCTGGTCATTGTGGGTACGCTGGCCATTTTCCTGATCACCCGCCGTATCGAGCGTTACCAGCGGGCCAAACTGGTGCGGCGGAATGCCGAACTGGAGGTCAAGGTGGATGAACGCACGGAAGAGCTGCGCGCCCAGCAGGCAGCCGTGCTGGAATTGAACAGTGAGCTTTTGCAGCAGAAGAACGAACTGGAGATCAAGAACCAGCAGATAGAAGCCCAGCGGGAGACCATTGCCCAGCAGGAACGCAAAGCGGCGCTGGGTGAAATTGCGCCCAGCATGGCCCATGAGATCAATTCCCCGCTGGGCGCCATTCAAAGTGCTGCCGATAATATCCGCAATACGCTGCCGCCCGCCCTGCAGCAGCTGCCCCCGTTTGTCGGCCGGTTGCAGCCGGACCAGCAACAGCAGTTCTGGGAGATCCTGCAGCGCCTTGTGCGCCAGGAACAGAACCTGACCATCAGCCAGGAACGGCAGGCTATTGCAGACCTGGAGAACTGGCTGGTGGACCGGCAGATTGCAGATGCCCGCACTGCGGCCCAGCAGATAGTCAAAGGGGGTTACCAGGGCGAACCCGACCTGCTGATGCCCTTCCTCCAGGGAGCGGACAGTGCCCGGGAGCTGCCTCGTCATGTGCTGCAGCTGGGCAGTCTTTTCAAGCAGCTGAACCTCATACAGTCCAGTTCCCGCAAGGCCCAGCGTATTATCGAGAGCCTCAAGGATGCGGTATACCAGCGGCCGGATGCTTCCATACCTGTGCCGGTCAACCTGCACCATAACCTGGAGACCATCCTCACGCTCTATGATTATCATTTGCGGCAGGGCATTACCCTGACGCTGGATATACCGGAAGGACTGCCCCAGGTGGAAGCTTTCCCCGAGGAACTCCACCAGGTGTGGACCAACCTGCTGATGAATGCCATCTATGCCATGAAGAACCAGGGCAGTATCCACATTCGCATGGAGCGGGTAGCCGACCAGGTGCAGGTGCATTTTGCAGATTCCGGTCCGGGCATTCCGCAGGAGATCGCCGCGCGTGTGTTTGAACCCATGTTTACCACCAAACCGCAGGGTGAAGGCACCGGGCTGGGCCTTTCCATTGTGCGTAAGATCATAGAAGACAAGCACCATGGCCGCATATGGGTGCAGAGTCGTCCCGGGGAGACGGTGTTTACCGTATCCCTGCCTATTGTTCAGCCCACTGTTACCAGTGTTTCATCCAGTTAACGTATTCTTGGTTCCTAACCCGGCTTCATATAACTTCACATTGTCATGCAACCCGATAGCCTTACCCTGACCAGGTCTCTTCAGCAGTATACCGGCAAGCCGGTGGTACTTTGTGTAGAAGACGATGAGAACCTGCTTTCTTCGCTGGAGATGCAGATCCGCCAGTATCTGCCGCATATGGATATCGAACTGGCGGAGAACGGGGAAGTGGCGCTGCGGTTACTGGACGACCTCAGCCGCCAGGGCAGGGAACTGCAACTCGTCATCTCTGACCAGATGATGACCCCCACCATGCCTGGCGATAAGCTGCTGATAGAAGTGCACCAGCGTTTCCCCTATGCCAAAAAGATATTGCTCACCGGGCAGGCCACTATGGAGAACCTGGCCAATGTGATCAATAAGGCAGAGCTTTTTCGTTACCTGACCAAGCCCTGGAATGAAGACGACCTGCGCCTGACGCTCGAAAGTGCCCTGAAATTATATAACCTCAACCAGCAGCTTACCCGTCATACTCATGACCTTAAGCTCCTGAACCAGCTTACCAGCAAGCTGAACTCCGTGCGGGACCAGCCTGCGCTGCTGGGCGGCATTGCTGCGGCTGCCCTGCAGCTTTCGGATGCCGATACTGCCATCCTGTTCCTGCACAAGGGCGGGACTAAGGTGCCCACGGCTATGGCTACCAAAATGGCCGGTGAGGTTTCTGTGAGTGTGGATGTACCTGCCCAGGTGTCGCATGCCACGCAGTCGCTGGCGGCTATCGGGCCCGGCAGCCAGGACGTTTTGCTGCAGGGTGCCGCTGTCAAACAAAGTTCGGATGCGGCTTATTTTGCCCAAAAGGGTATCCGGGCCGCCTATCTGCTCCCCCTGCTGCACCAGAATGAACTCAAGGGTGTGATCTACCTGGAAAGCCTGCACCAGGACCAGGTGGTGAGCGATACCCAGCGTGAAGTGATGAATATCCTGGGAGATGCCCTGGCCATCGCCATCCATAACCATGAGCTGATCAACGGACTGGAGGACAAGGTGAAGGCACGCACCCAGCAGATGGAGGAAATGGTGCGCATCGCCAGCCATGATATCCGCAGTCCGCTTACAGGTGTGCGGGAAATGGCCGGCCTTCTGGCAGATCCTGAAATGGTCGGCAATGCGGCCAGCTTTGGCGGCATCATCCAGAAGTCCGTCAGTGCAGTGCTCAAATTAGTGGACGATATCCTGGACCTCTCCCGCCTGGAGCAGGGACCGGAGGTGCTGGACAAGAAATCCTTGGATCTGAAGCCTTACCTGGAGAACCTGGCGAGTGGTTTTGCACCCCTCACGGTAAGCAAGCAGCTGAAATTGCAGGTAGAGGTTACAGACGGACTGAAGCTTGTGGCCGACGGCAACCGCCTGAGCCAGGCACTCTCCAACCTGCTGGCCAACGCCATTAAGTTTACCCCTGAAGGAGGCGTGGTTTCCCTGGTGGCCGATAGTGTGGCGCAGGGCATTCGCATCCGCGTAGCGGATACAGGCATTGGTATTCCCCCGCAGGATATTCCCAAGGTATTTGAGCGCTTTGGCGCCACCCAGCGCAAAGGCACTAAGGGAGAAAAAGGTACCGGGCTGGGCATGAGCATTGCCTGCCAGGTTGTGCTGTTGCATGGGGGCACCATAGAAGTGTCTTCCGAGGTGAATGTGGGCACCACGTTTACCGTATTGCTGCCCGCCGCCTAACCCAGTTGCAGGGAGACTATCCAGCAGAGTATGGTAATGAAACTATAGAGGCCCCAGCGAGACCAGTCTGTACCTTCTCTGGCCGGCAGGTTATGCCTGCGGGCATAGCGGAAGAGCAGGGCCTTCTCGGCTCCGTAGGCAATGAGGGTAGCCCATGCTGCACCGGCATAGCCCACTAGGGTCACCAGTACCAGGGTGAGCCCTACATGGATGGCCGCTTCGATCCCCGAGATCCGAAACGTCACGGCATTCAGCCGTAAACCGGTGAGGATGGCCTGCGGAAACAGCATGCGCGGGATCACCAGCAGCAGGTACAGGTTGAATACCTGCGCCGCCGGGGCAAATTCCGCACGGTATATCCGCCCGAACAGCCAGTGGCTGCTCAGCAGCAATACCCAGGTGACCGGGAAGGCCAGCTGCATCAGTTTGCGGCTTTGCTGCTGCATATCGGCCAGGATAGCCGGTTGTGCCGCCCCGGCCTCTGCAATGCGGCCGGCCAGCGTGAGGGACAGTGCATTGGCCAGGATAAGGGTGACGGGCAGCTCCCGTGCGGCCACGCTGAAGAACTGGAAGCCTTCCGGGGTCTCCAGCCACCGAACGATGATCTTGTCCAGGTATAAGGTGCCCGTGCTGACGATAGCCACGCCTACCAGCGGCCAGAACAGTAACCAGCTGGTGGTGGAAGGGGTGGGGGGCCACCCTCTCCATACGCCGGTAGTATACACAATGTAACGCAGCATGTTGACTCCTGCGGCGCCCCATACTGCCATGGGCAGATTGAACTGCAGCCACAACGGCAGCAGGGTGCCAAGGCTCAGCAGCAGAAAATAAATACCGCCCAGCCATACCAGCAGGGTATGGCGCCCGCTTTTAAGCAGCCAATTCTCGGCATCCTGCCCGGCAATGGAGGCAAATACCAGCATACATCCGGGGAGTACCACATCATAAGGCGCCAGCCGTGTGCCCAGCGCCAGGACCACCAGCAAACCGGCGGCCCCTGCGCCCAGTGTAGTCCCCATCTGCCAGTGCGCATGCAGGGTGAGGCCTGGCTTCCAGGTCTGGGCAAACAGGTTGTTTTGCGCATAGGTGATCATACCTATGAGCGGGCTCACCCCCACCATCAGGCTTTCCCAGGCATAGTAGTCCGTTCCTTTGCCCAGCAGGCGCACCAGTAATATGCTCACCAGCAGGCTACTGGTAAATTGCAGTAGCTTGTACAGCTGATAAGCCGTTGTGACCCCGGGACCGGAGAGCAGGCTGCGCCATTTCATTTGTGGAAATTACTTAATCGGCTGCAAAACAAATAGCTTATTTTCGTTTTGAAAAAAATCGCATTTTTGCAGCAAAGCTTACCACACATGAAAAAGGGAAAAATTCAGCAGGGCAAAGGTCGTGTATTTGATAACCCGGTGCTGGAGCTGCTTACACGTTCTTCCCCCTGGATTATCTGGAGTATTTACCTCCCTGTCATCTCGTTCTCGCTTTACTGGGCTTACAGGGAATACCAGATGCCTGTAGGGTTGATTGCTGCTGTTTTCTTCGGCGCCATTTTCTTCTGGACGTTTGCCGAGTATATCCTGCACCGCTATGTCTTTCACTTTGTGAACGAGAACAAGTGGGTGCAGAAGTTTCATTACCTGGCGCATGGCTATCACCATGAATACCCCAAGGACAGCGATCACCTCTTTATGCCGCCGCTGCCCAGTATTGTGCTGGCTGTCTTCTTTTTCAGCCTGTTCTATTTCCCGCTCTTGCCGTTTGGACTGGAGCGCTATGCCTTTGCTTTCTTCCCCGGCTTTGTACTGGGTTACCTGGCTTATGCCACCATGCACTATAGCATGCATGTGATCCGCCAGCCCATCAAACCCTTGCGCAACCTCTGGCGCCACCATCACCTGCACCACTACAAAGCAGACGGTACCGCCTATGGGGTGAGCACTACTATCTGGGACCACGTCTTTCGCACGCTGCCCAGTAAGGGTCCCAAAGTACAGGAACCCCGGTCGTAGCTCTGTCACACGCAACTCCTGTTGCTTTTCTGCGTTATATAGGATGCGTATGCGTGGTATCTGTTTCTTCTTATGCTGCCTGTTCCCCGCTTTGGTTGGGGCACAACCCCAGTCGACCGCCAGCTTCAAGGTGGCTAAGCTGAAGTATGACGGCGGCGGAGACTGGTATGCCAACTCCACCAGCCTGCCCAATCTCTTCCGGTATGTGCGGGAAAATTCCCGCACCAACATCTTCCTGGGCGAAGAGGTGGTGGAACCGGGCAGCGCCCAGATCTTCCAGTATCCCCTGGTGTATATGACCGGGCACGGAAACATTGTGTTCGGCCAGGCAGAAGCGCAGAATATGCGCCGCTACCTGGAAGCCGGCGGCTTTTTCTTTATTGACGATAACTATGGACTGAATGTCTATATCATCCGCGAAATGAAAAAGGTGTTTCCTGAGCATGAGTTTGTGGAGCTGCCCTTTACGCACCCCATCTACCACCAGATGTACTATTTTGCAGAAGGTATGCCCAAGATACACGAGCATGATGGCAAACCTGCCCAGTTGTTCGGTATCGTTCACCAGGGGAGACTGGTGTGTGTGCTCACTTATGAGAGCGACCTGGGTGATGGATGGGAAGACCGGTCCGTACACAATAACCCCGAAGAGGTGCGCCTCAAGGCATTTCAGATGGGTGCCAATATCCTCTTTTACGTGCTGCACAACTAGAGGGCTCCTGACTTATCCCCCCGCCATAGAGTAAGAAGCGGGAAAACCGTATTTTCAGGGCGTGAAGCGATTGCTGCATTTGGGTGTGCTGTTAGGTATGTGGCTGCCGGGGCTTGGATTGCCCGCGGTTTGTGCTCAGTCAGACAGCACCCACCTGTATCTGCTGCGCGATAAGCTGCCTACCAATTACTGGTATAGCCGCCTGCCCAATGGCCTGCACTTGCTGGTCATAGAAGATAGCCGCGTGCCCCTGGTTACCCTCTCGGTGTCTGTGCCGGGAGGACTCTCCGGCCAGTATACCGGCTATGCCGGGGTACCCAGCTTGCTGGCGCATCTGCTGGTCATGCACAGCGCCGCCTATGTAGACGGCTATAATTACCGCCGGGCCTTGCAGGAAGCCACTTTCTACCCCAGGACTGAGGTGCAGTTGCATGGCATGCTGGTCCAGGGCAACTGCCTGCAGGAGAACCTGCCCCGTGCCCTGAAGGTCTTGTATAACACACTGAACCAGCCTGCCTGGGATACCCTCTATGTAGGCAAGGCTATGGAGCAGGTAAAACAACAGATCGAGGGTGAGGCCCTGCAGCCGGCCCGTTACCAGCAGCAGGCATTGCTGCAGATATTGTGGGGCAGGCAATACCGGTTCCGGGAGCAATTCCCGGAGTTCTATAAGTTAAGAACTTTAAGAACTACGGCTCTGGCCGATTACCGGATGGAGCACTTCCGGCCGGAACAGTCCCTGCTGGTACTCGAAGGGAATATCACTCCCCAGGAGGCCAGGCTGGCGGTAGAGGAGGTGTGGGGGCAATGGGCGTCTGCCACAAATGCCCGCAACTATAAGCCGGTCACCGTGCCGCTTACCCAGGATACGCTGGTTGTCCAGGTATCTGAGCAGCAGGAGACCCCGCTGGTGACGGTAGCCTGGCAACTACCCTCTGTGCAACAGGATAGCCGCCTCTATTACGCCGCGTTGTTGCTGGAGGAGCTGCTGCGCCAGCGCAATGCCTTTACCTTGCCCCTTACCCGGTCAGAGCTGGCGCACAGTCTTGTGCCCTCCTATGAGCCCTCGCGTATACAGGGTAGTCTGCGCATCAGTATGCTGGTAAAAGTGGCGCGGGTGCCCCAGCTGATCACCCTGGTACAGGAGCAAGTAGCCCAGGGGGCTGAGCGACCGCTGTTTTCACAGAAAGAGCTGGACCGCGCACGCCAGCAACTGGAGATCCAGCTCCTGTATACCAAGGATGCTCCCTTGCAATGGGCCGGCTGGCTGGCGGCTTACTGGGGCTTGCACCAGCGTATCTATAGTCCTATTCAGCTGATGGACAGCCTGCGTGCAGTAAAGCCTGCCGATATGCAGCGCCTGTTCCGCGACTACTTACACCAGAGACCTATGGTGACCGCTATCCTGGGCAATAGCACTCATCTGGGCCAGGATTTCCTGGTGGAATATATTGCCGACGGGTATGTGCGGCGGCAGAAGCCGGCAACTACTGTAGCAGCCACTACCGGCAGCCGGGATTCCCTGCTGGCAGGTACTGTACCGGTCAGGGATACCCTTCGGGTCAGCAAGGATACTACCCTGGCTGCTGCTGCGGTGACCGCGCCCGGTGAAGTACCGCCTTATGCCCGGGTGGCGGCCAGTAAGGATGCTATTCCCACCCGGGAGGAGATCACGGCCTATACTATTTACTATGACTACGGCAAGGTATTGCCCGATAGCAGTGCAGAGGATATTATCAGCAGGGTGGTCCTGTTCCTGAACCTGAACCCTGCCAGGAACATTGTCATACGGGCGCATACGGATAGTCCCGGCAGCCTGCAGGCCAACCTCCAAATATCGGAGCGCAGGGCTACCCTGCTCAAGCAGTATATTGTCAATACCTACCGCATTATGCCTCAGCGCATAGCGATCAGGCCCATGGGAGAAGCGCAGCCTGTGGTAAAGGAAGTGGACGAAACCAGCCGCAGGTTAAACCGAAGAGTAGAGTTTGAGGTAAAATGAACAACCGGTTTCGTTATCTGTGCCTGATCTGCTGCGTGAGCTGTTTGCTGCCGACGGGTTGCCTGCGCCTGCCGGTGAAGCGCAGTACCACCCCTGTCGTGGTCTCCAGTCCACTGGCGCAGCAGCTGCAGGAACTGCCGGAGACGGTGGTACCGGTGCTGGTCAAACAACATGGCGAAGATATGGTGACCGTGCAGGTGGTATTGCGAGGAGGCCCCACCACTGCCAGTCCGCTGCCCGGACTGGAGGCGCTTACGCTGGAAGCTATGCTGCATTGCGGGAGTGGGGGAGTGGCGCCGGCACAATGGCGGCAGCAACTGGAACAATATGGCATTACGCTTTCCACTGCTGTGGGGCCGGATTATGCGCTGCTGCACCTGAACTGCCCCGAACGTTACTGGGTGCGTGGATGGGAGCTGATGCTGGAAGCCCTGTTTTTTCCGGATTTTGACAAAGAGGCTTACCAGGCTTTCAGGGACAATTACGCGGCGGCCCTGCAAAGCCGGCAGCAGGACCCCGTATTCAAGGCTTACCAGGCCGGGCTAACGGCGCTTTTTGGCAAAGATCACCTGTATGCCATCTGGCCAGAAGGCAGCTATGCCGCCATTGCCGCTATGCCGCTGGATAGTGTGGTCAACTGTCATGGCAGGCTGGTCAGCCAGCGGCGCCTGCAGCTGGTGGTTACCGGGGATGTGAACCCTGAACTGGTGCATAGCCGTGTGGAGGAGGTCTTTACGGACCTGAAGCCCGGCATCAGATGGCCCCAGCCTGCCGAACTGGCATGGGAAGAGCAGCGTGTGGTGATAGATGAAACGGTGCCCAAGTCGCTTTGTACGGTCACGGCTTTTTTTCCTGCGCCTTTGCCCAAAGCCACGGATGCTGCCGATTACCTGCTGGCGCTGGAGGCATTGTCCATGCGGATGCAGGAAGACTTGTGCCACCAGCGATACCTGGCCTGCGAGACGTTCGCAGAGTGGGTGCCCTGGCAGGTGCCTTTTGCAAGAGTGGGCTTTCAGAGCATGCATACCTATGCTGCCGTGAAGGCATTGATTGCCTTGCTCAGGAAGGTCCGGCTGGAGGGCTTTACCGAGCAGGAGATAGCCACCGCTCATATGCATTATCTGCGGCAGCTATATGCGCAGGTGCAGACCAGTCATGGCATGGCTTCCTGGCTCACTGCACACTACGCCCGGGGCAGCCTGGAGCGTATACTGGCTATGCAGGACCGGCTGGATCTGGTTACACCTGAGAGCGCGCTCAAGGCCCTGAACAAATATTCATCGCGCATCGTATGGCATTATTACGGGCCACCCAAACAGGTAAATGCCAAAGCCTTCAAAATGGATTAATTGGTAAATAAGTTATTATATATCATTATTTATGTATGATTTTATCTAGGTATAATTATTAGAGTACCTACGCATATAGGTTCATTTTGATTGTCATTTAACAATAATAGTTGATGGTTATATTGCCGAAAATTAGATTTGATATTCATAAAACCATTCGGACTAATGAATACGAATCTGAAATACTTGGCTCTGTGCCTGATATTATTAGCAGGCAGTGGTGAGATAAAGGCACAGCTCGTTCGGGGAAGCAGTACCAGTACAGCAGCTTCTCCTCCTGTACCTATAGTAGGGCTTCCTACCTGTATCGGTTGTAGCATGAGTAATGCACCGAGAGCTATAGATGCCAGCGGCTCCACTTTTGCTACTATGAATATGGGACTTTCTGTTGCCGGGTGGTATCGGTTTTGTATAAAATTCCCGGCGGCTGCGCCCGAAGGCGCTCGTTTTACATTGGTATTGGCCAACGGTGCCGGCCTGTTGGATCTGGGATTGTTGGGCGCCGGTGTGGGTGTAGATATGCGTCATAATGGAAGCTCTACCGGGCAAGGCACCGGCAGTGGTAACCTGCTGCATCTGAGTCTTTTACCTTGTACATGCAACACCTATTCCACCTTGCAGTGGTACGCCTGCTGTGGTGCAGATGAAGTTTGTATTACGTTGAATGGCGGATTATTGGGTGTGGGCATGAACCTTAGGGTATACGATGCTTATTACGAGCAGGACGTGGTGCTGGACCTTGGTTCGGGTTCGGGTAATTATGTGGGTCCTGTGCTGGACCCGTTAGCTGCTGTGTATCCCAATCCTTTTCAGCATACACTCCAGGTGAATGTTACGCGAGATGACAGCTATGCCCTGGAGTTATATGACCTGGATGGCAGGATATGCCATTATGAGCAGATGTCTGCCAGCACCCAGAATATGAATCTGCAAGACCTGAAGCCCGGGTTGTATATGCTGCGGGTAATTGGTTCTCAGGGTGCAGAAACACATAAAGTAGTTAAACTGGACTGAACACCTGAATCTGCACAACAATGAACTAACCACAAACAAACAAGCACAGCAAACGAACAAACAAGTAAGCTGTAATAAGCATACAAACAAGAACAGGCAAGCAAGCAAAATTACTCTCTACCTGTAAGTCTGAGTGGGACAATCGTCCGCTCAGGCCGTTCAGGTATAACCCAGTATCTTGAGTACCTGCTTGCTGGTTTGTTCCTCATTAAAGATGTCATACTCCAGCTGGCCTTCCTCGTTGCGGTGAATGAGCACGTGGCGCGGCGTAGGAATGAGGCAATGATGGATCCCACCAAAACCGCTCAGGCTTTCCTGGTAGGCTCCTGTATGGAAGAACCCGATGTATTGCACTTTGCGGGTCTTGGGCAGGAATACCATGTTGATATGCGCATCGTCTGAGTAATAATCCTGGCTGTCGCAGGTGATACCTCCCAGCACCACGCGTTCATAGCCGGCGTCCCAGTTGTTCACGGGGAGCAGCACATACTTTTGCCCCAGCGCCCAGATGTCCGGCAGGTTGGTCATCAGGCTGCCGTTGAGCATCAGCCATTTCTCCCGGTCGTTCTGCTGTTTGCGGCCGATGACGCGGAAGAGCACACCCTGGCTTTCGGCCACCGTGTAGCTGCCAAACTCCGTGATGATATTGGGGTGGGGCACCTCATACTCATCGCAGATGGCTTTGATACGACCTATGATCTCATCTATCATATACTGGTAGTCGTACTCAAAGAACAGGCTGTTGCGATAGGGCAGGCCTCCGCCGATATCCAGCGTATCCAGATCCGGGTTCACCTTGCGAAAGCGGCAATAGAGGTTGACCACCTTCTCTAGTTCGCTCCAGAAATAAGGCGTGTCGCGGATACCGCTCTGCGTGAAGAAGTGCAGGAGCGTTACCTTGAAGTTGGGATAGTTGGCTATCTTGTCCGTATAAAAGCTGATGATATCATCCCCGCGAATGCCCAGCCGGCTGGTATACAGGTGGTAATCGGGCTGTTCCTCCACCGCCACACGGATGCCTATTTTCTGGGGGTCGTCCAGCTCATCATCATAAAAGTAGAATTCTTCCTTGTTGTCCAGCACGGGGATCACGTTAGTGAACCCGTCATGAATGAGATCGACCACATTTTGTTTGTACTGCGTGGTCTTGAACCCGTTGCAGATGATCAGCACATCTTTCTTTACCCATCCTTTCTTTTCCAGCGCTTCTATGAGCGGAATGTCAAAGGCGGAACTCGTTTCCAGGTGAATGTCGTTCTTCAGCGCTTCCTTGAGCACATAGGAGAAGTGGCTGCTTTTAGTGCAGTAGCAATAGGTATAGGAGCCCTGGAAGTTATGTTTTCGCATCGCTTCCCTGAACAATCGCTTGGCTTTCTGAATCTGTTCAGAAATGGCCGGGAGATAGGTGAAGCGCAGGGGAGTGCCATACGTTTCGACCAGTTCCATCATACTGATATCGTGAAAGTAGAGCTCATCTTCTTTCACACGAAACCCATCCTGTGGAAAATCCACACTCTGGTCAATAAATTCGGCGTAATTTTGCATTACAGGCACAATGCGATGGGCTTAAATTTTCGCAAATATACATTGAACATCAACGTATTCCCGGTTCTTGCAAAATCTTGTTTTGCACTTTTAGGTTTCCTTTTCTGGGGGGCTTATCCGGGGGTATGGGCGCAGGCCGGGAAGAAGGGTCATGTGTTCAAACTGGATGGCGTGCGGGCTGCCGTTCATGGGGAATTCAGGTGTATGGGGGAGTTTCAGCAAAGCCGCCACCTGAGCCTGCTGGGTACCTTGGGCTGGGTGAATACCGCCACTAGTGCAGCCCCTTCTGATGAGCGGGACCATGCGCTCTATGCTCATGGCAGGCCGCTCTTCACGGTGCATACCCTGGATGCGGCGGCACACCTGCCCGGCCTGGCACATGAACGGGTGCAGGGCGGCATGCTCCAGGTAGGCGCCCGGTGGTATTTTCTCCCGGGACCGCCGCTCACCCGCCTGTACGTGGAGGCCACGCTGGGGGATGCCCTGCTCTATTCCCGTTTCTTTAGTTCCGAAAAAAAAGAACTGATTGGCCGGATAGCCGGGCATCAGCCCCAGGCGGCGCTATTGGCCGGATGGCAGTGGATACTGGGTCACCACAGGGTATTTACGTTAGACCTGGGGGCTGGTGCCCGCGTAGGGATGTACCTGCCTTTGAAGGGGGACATCTCACCGGAGTATGCTGCCAAAATTCGCTTCCAGCCGGTGCTTTCTGCACAGCTGGGCATAGCTATCTTCAAATTCCGCTAATTTCGTCCGCCTATGGAGCTTATCATACCCCGCATACAGCAGGCAGCTGCCGCTGCCCTCAAAAGCCTCTGGAACCTTGACCTGCCCCCGGCCGAACTGGTGGTGCAGCATACGGCCAGGGACCACACCGGGGACTATACCATTGTGCTGTTTCCGCTGATGAAGCATAAACTGGGTGCCTTGCCGGAGATCGGACAGCGATTGGGCGATGCACTTGCCCAAAGCCTGGGTATTGTGGCCCGCCACGAACTGGTCAAGGGTTTCCTGAATCTTACCCTCACGGATGCGTACTGGGGGGAGGTATTGCGGTCTCTGAGTGCTACCCCTGGCCATGGCCTTACGCTGCCTCCCAGGACAGGCGAGAAGCTGGTGGTAGAGTATGCCAGTCCCAATACCAACAAACCCATCCACCTGGGGCACCTGCGCAATATCTTCCTGGGAGCAGCCACGGCTGCCATTTGCAAGGCGGCAGGTATAGATACTTCGGAGGTGTGCCTCTTTAATGACAAGGGTATCCACGTTTGCAAAAGCATGCTGGCCTGGCAGCGGTTTGCCCATGGTGAAACCCCGGAGTCTGCCAGCATAAAAGGCGATCACTTTGTAGGGAAATGGTATGTGCGCTTTGATACCGAATACCGCAGGGAGGTGCAGCAGCTTGTGGATGAAGGCATGGAGGAAGAGACGGCCAGGCAACAGGCTCCGCTCATGCAGGAAGCCCAGGAAATGTACCGGCAATGGGAGGCCGGCCAGCCTGAGGTACTGGCCTTGTGGCAGCAGATGAACCAGTGGGTGTATAGCGGAATGGAGCAGACCTATGCCCGCATTCATATACGCTTTGATAAATATTATTATGAGAGCGATACCTGGAAACTGGGCCGGCAGGTGGTGGACGAAGGACTGGAAAGCGGGGTCTTTACCCGGCAACCGGATGGTTCCGTGTGGATAGACCTCACGGATGCGGGACTGGACCGCAAGCTGGTATTGCGCAGAGACGGCACCTCTGTGTACATCACCCAGGACCTGGGCACGGCAGACCTCCGCTACCAGGATTACCAGATGAACCGCAGTGTATATGTCATAGGCAATGAACAGGATTACCATATGCAGGTCCTGCGCGAGATCCTGCGCCGCCTGGGTCGTCCTTATGCAGAAGGGGTGTACCATTTGAGCTATGGCATGGTGGACCTGCCCAGCGGCAAGATGAAAAGCCGCGAGGGCACTGTGGTGGATGCCGACGACCTGCTGGATGAGATGTACCGGACGGCCAAAGAGGCCACCGAAGAACTGGGCAAAACGGAAGGTATGGATCCGGCCAATCTCACTACGCTCTACGAAACATTGGCGCTGGGTGCGCTCAAGTATTACCTGCTCAAGGTAGACCCGCCCAAGCGCATGTTGTTCAATCCCCAGGAATCCATAGACTTCAAGGGTCACACAGGCACCTTCATCCAGTATACCCATGCCCGCATTCATGGTATCCTGCGCAAAGCCGCAGAGAGTCACCCCAGGGCTTTGGAAAGCACGCTGGTGATTCCTGCCACACTCTTGCCGCTGGAAAAGGCCCTTATCCAGCGATTGTCAGACTGGCAGCCCACGCTGGCAGATGCGGCCGCGGGCTACGATCCTTCCCTGGTAGCCAACTATTGTTATGAGCTGAGCAAGGACTACAGCCGCTTTCACTATGAAGTGCCCGTACTCAAAGCCGAAACTCCGGAGCTCCTGGTCTTCCGCCTGCAGCTGAACGCCCAGGTAGCCCGCACTCTTCGTTTGGGTATGGCACTGCTGGGCATAGACATGCCGGAGCGTATGTAGTTCAGGCGGCCTGCCTAAACACCCAGTACTTCATACCCACGAAATTACTGGTGCTACTGGCGCCGGTAG
The DNA here is from genome assembly GCA_019638695.1 of Bacteroidota bacterium. GTDB lineage: Bacteria > Bacteroidota > Bacteroidia > J057 > JAJTIE01 > JAHBTG01. The sequence continues at coordinate 56,681 of JAHBTG010000010.1, forward strand.
CTATGAGGAATGCCAGCAGCTTATGCACTTCGGCAGACCAATAGGGGAATTCCGCAGACAGGTAGGTCAGGCTCAGGTGGTTGAGCAGGACATTCAGCAAAAAGCTGATGCCGTATACGATGGCGAACCGCAGGACCTCGCCGCCGGAGTACCCTTGTTTGTCAAAGGTCCAGAGCTTATTGATAAAATAAGCCACCACACTGCCTATGACAAAGGATATCCCTTTGGCTTCATTCGTATAGGAAGGTCCCCACCAGGCAGAGAGCAGGTAATAGGTAAGCAGGTCCACGCCCACAGCCGTGCCGCCTGCAAAGGCAAATCGAAACAGTTCCCTGCGTGTACCCATAATATTTGCCCAAAACTAATCGTAGTTTTGACACATGCGCATTCGTTTGCCCATTCGCTTCAGGGTAGTCTATCTCATCACCCTGGCGGCCGTGCTGCTGGTGGCCGGCGCCATAGCTTATTCGAATATGCTGGTGCGCAAGCTCGCCCATAAAGAAGAGCAGCTCGTGCGCTTCTGGGCAGAGAGCTATCATTACCTGCTCAACAGCCTGGCGGATACTACCCAGGAGGGTATTTCCCCGGAAAACAGCTTCCTGGTCAACCGCCTCATCATTCAGCAGGGAGACCCGGAGAAGCGGCTGTTTTCCGTGCCGGCCATTGTGACGGACAGTGCAGGTAATATCCTGAATGACAACCTGTTGCTGGACAGTTCCTTGACCGATGCTGAGAGGAAAGCGGTGCTGCAGGAAGAGCTGGAGCAGATGCGTAATTATGCACAGGAGCCCATTGTCATAGATATCCCGGGCAACCGGCAATACCTGTGGTATCGCGAGACGGATGAGCTGCGGCTCCTGCGCTATTACCCTTATATCACCCTGGGTGTGCTGGGCATCTTTTCCCTGCTGGTCCTGGCCTATCTATGGACCGTGCAGCGCAGCCAGCAAAACCGCCTCTGGGCCGGCCTGGCCAAGGAAACCGCGCATCAGCTGGGTACACCCATTTCCGGCCTTATCGCCTGGATAGAGATCATTCGCATGCAGGAACACAGCGAGGCCGCCTTTATTGCCCGCGAGCTGGACAGAGATGTGCAGCAGTTACAGGTCATTGCCGAGCGGTTTGGCAAAATAGGTTCGGAACCCGATCTGAAGCCCCTGGAGCTGGGCCCTGTGCTGCACCAGTCGGTGGCTTATATCCGCACCCGGCTGGGGCGCAGTGGTAAGGTGCAGTTTGTCTTTACGGACGAACTGCCTGCCGGCGCCCGGGTTTTGCTGAGTCCCACGCTTTTCGTGTGGGTGATTGAGAACCTGCTGAAAAATGCCATAGATGCGATGGCAGACCGCGAAGGCACCATTACTGTGCATGCCTTTGCCCGCGGCCCCTGGCTGATGATAGATGTGGAAGACCAGGGCAA
>JAHBTG010000100.1 GCA_019638695.1 Bacteroidota bacterium
AACTACAGTGTGCTGCTTGCCCCCGGCACCTATTGGGTAAGGGTGAGTATGATGGAATACCCCGAGGATTCCGTGCGCGTGACCGTTAAGGATAAGGACGTTTACCAGCATTTTGGCTTGCGCAACCTGGAGATGCAGGCCATAGAAGTGGTGGCCGATATCGTGGTGGAGCGCAAGACCCCTGTGGCCGTAAGCACGCTGGACGGCAAGGAACTGCGGGAGGAGATCGCCGGCCGGGACATTGTGAACGTGATGGCCAATACGCCCAGTGTGTACAGCACCCAGAGCGGGGGCGGGGCGGGGGAGAGCCGGGTGAATGTCCGCGGCTTTGACCAGCGCAACATTGCCGTGCTTATAGACGGCATGCCCGTCAATGATATGGAGAACGGGCAGGTGTACTGGAGCAACTGGCTGGGCCTGCAGGCGGTTACCCGCACCATGCAGATGCAGCGCGGCCTCAGCGCCACCAAGCTGGCTTTGCCGGCGGTCGGTGGTACTATGAATGTGATTACCAAGGGGCTGGAAAGCCGGCAAAACCTGCAGCTGCGCCAGGAGATTGGCAACAATGGCTTTACCAGTTCTAACCTGCTGTTTACCTCAGGCCGCCTCAAGGGCAACTGGGGATTCACGGTCAACGGCACCTATCGCCGGAGCGACGGCTGGGTAACCGAGACGGGGCATGAAGCCGTCTTCTGGTTTGCACGCCTAGACAAACAATTAGGCAGGCATAACCTGGCGCTTACCGGTATGGGCACCTGGCAGAAGAGCGAGCAGCGCCCCTACTATATGCGCATGCAAACCCTGAATGAAGACTATGCCCGTGCGCTGTATGACCTGGAAGGTTCTCCCATCAGCCCGGACAATATTGACCGGGGTATGCGCTACAATGATATGTGGGGGATGCTGAATGGCGAGGCCAGGCATGTTCGTATCAACCGGTTCCATAAGCCGCAGGTCAGCCTGAGAGACTATTGGACTCTTAGCAGCCGCCTGTTCTGGAGCAATGTGCTCTATCTTTCCAGGGGTCAGGGGGGCAGTACCCTGTGGAACAACACCATCCCTGTGGGCACAGACGGGCAGCGCAACATGCAGCAGATATGGGATGCCCAGAGCAATGCCCCTGCCGGCGAGACCGGAGAGCGCCTGGCCAATACCATACTGCGCTGGAGCAAGAATGAGCACATCTGGTATGGCTGGCTTTCCACGCTCAACTACAAGATCACCGAGAAGCTCCAGTTCTCCGGTGGCCTGGATATGCGGGACTATACCGGCAGCCATTACCAGTCCGTTGCCGACCTGCTGGGGGGTACCGTGTTTCGCCCCGGCAATACCCAGGCAGATCCCGGCTGGAGCAATGATGACCGCAATCGCCGGATAGATGACACCTATGGGTTCTACAATGACGGCAAGGTGCGCTGGCTGGGCGCTTTTGCACAAATAGAATGGAGCAATGACAAATGGAGCATCTTCGGCACCTTTTCCGGTGCAGCCAATGGTTACAAGCGCATAGATTACTTCCGCAGGGATATCGTACTGCCGGATACCATCATCCGCAGCCTGACCGCCACCCAGATCAACCGCTATGACAATGTGGGTTACACCTATAACGGGCGCACTTACCATATAGATGACCCCGAAGTGCGGGTGGCAGAAACGGACTGGGCCTGGTTCCCCACGGCGGTGCTAAAGGCCGGTTCCAGTTATCAGATAGACGATAACCACATGGTGTTTATGAACGTGGGCTATTTCACCAAAGCTCCCCGTTTTGACAATGTCTATTACTTCGATAACCGCAAGTTCCGGGATATAGAGAATGAAGAAGTGCGGGCCATAGAAGGCGGCTACAACGCCCGGTTCAAAACCTGGGCCCTGTCCGTCAACGCCTATTACACTACCTGGCTCAATAAGCCGGTAGAAGACCCCGGCGCCATAGAGATCAATAATGAGGTCTATCGCTACAATATCAATGGCCTCAGTGCCCGCCATATGGGGCTGGAAGTGGAAAGCACCTATAAGCTGGGCCGCGATTGGGAGCTGCAGGCATACCTGAGCCTGGGCGACTGGATATGGAACTCGGGTGACACCGTGCGCATCACGGATGACAACGGCAATGAAGTGGCTAAGCGCTATTTTTCTGCCGAAGGCGTGCACGTGGGCGATGCTCCCCAGACCCAGGTGGGCGCTTCCCTGCGCTACAGCGTATCCAAGGGCATTCTCAAGGGCTTCTATATCAAGCCCCGCTGGTATTTCTATGACCGCCACTGGGCAAACTTCGACCCTCTCTCACTAACAGGGGCCAATGCCGACCGGGATAGCTGGCGTGCGCCGTCTTATTCGCTGGTGCATCTTTTTGCCGGTTACCGCCGTAACACCGGCCCCCTTACCTGGAACCTGCAACTGGGCATTACCAACCTGCTGGATGCCGTCTATATCTCCGATGCCCGCAATAACAACTTTGCCAACGGTTTCAATGCCCGCTCGGCAGGGGTGTTCTTCGGCTTAGGACGCCAGTATAACCTCTCGCTTACGCTGGATATCAATCCCAAAAAGTAATTCTCTTCTCCTCAAATCCCTATTCCGCGCTTACATGAAAAGCACTTTTCTCACTCCCTTGCTTCTTTGCCTGGCCGCGTTCAGCGCCTGGGCGCAGCCCAATGCGGGCAGTGTGCAGCCCATTAGTACCGTGCGTAGCGGCAGTCTCAACACCCGTTATACCATACGCGCTCTGGTGCTCAATGGTCCCGAACTGGGCGGCATCCGCTACCTGCAGGATGCTACCGGCGCCATGGCCATCTTCAAAACCTCATGGTCGCCTGCCGTGCAAAGAGGGGACAGTATCCTCGTAGAAGGTCGCCTTACTACCTTTAACCAGTTGCGTCAGCTGGACCAGGTCCAGAACGACGACTATGTGATCCTGAACAGCGATAACCCCTTGCCTGCTCCCCAGGACATTACCTTTACCGGGTTTAATGCCGCCTATGAAGCCCGGCTGGTGCGTTTGCAGCATGTGAGCTTTGTGGAAAGCGGTTCCTTTGCCGCACAGAATAACTACAACATCTCTGCCGGCACCGAAGAGACCCGCCAGGTGCGCGTCACGCATGCCGCTTCAGACCTGAATAACAGCCCCATTCCCCAGGGTAACCTGCCCGAGATCGTAGGCATCATGAGTCGCTTCAATGCCGAGTACCAGCTGCTGCCGCGCGACCTGGCGGACCTGGGGCTTAAAGGTCCGCTGTTTGCTTCCACGCCCACAGCCGGTAACCTGAGTACTACCGGCTTCTCGGTAAGCTTCACCACCAAGAATAATGGCAATACCCGCATTCAATATGGTCTTACTGAGGCGCTGGAAATGGGCACGCTGGAAGACAATACCCCCAAAACCACACATAGCCTGCCCCTTGCCGGCCTCACTCCCGGTACACTCTACTATGTGCGCTGTTTCTCTGTGGATGCGCAAGATGATACCAGCTTTGCCGGTATACAGGTCATGGGCACCGTCTCCAACTCCACAGGTACCATGCGGGCGTATTTCTGCAAGGACGTGGCCACGGAACATGCTAGTTCCACAGGAAATACTGCCGTAAACTCCACCTCTGCCGGGGTGCGGGATACGGTGGTGAACCTCATTAACCGCGCTACCGGCACACTGGATATTGCCATCTATAACTTCAACAATGCCCAGATTGTAGATGCCCTCAATGCCGCCAAACAACGCGGGGTATATGTGCGTGTGGTGGGCAATGGCGATATCATGAGCAGCAACTGGGATGCCCTGAATACCGATGAGAAATACAAGACGCCTCCCACCCGCGACGGTATCATGCACAATAAGTTCATCATCGTGGATGCCGACGCCACCGATGCCGGTAAACCCGAATTGCTGACAGGTTCGCTCAACTATACGGATGAGAATATCAATGACTATGCTAACAACATTGTCATCATCCAGGATCAGACCCTTGCACGGGCCTATACCCTGGAGTTTGAGGAAATGCTGGCCGGGAGTTATGGGGCTGCCAAGAAAGACAATACGCCCAAGGAGTTCCTCATCGGCGGCAAACGCGTGGAGCTGTATATGAGTCCCACAGATAAGGTGAATGATATTATCCTGAAGGAGATCAACCGTGCGGACCAGAACCTTTATATCAACACCATGCTGTGTACGCGTCCCAATATCGGCTCGGCCATTGCCAGCGCGCACAGCCGCCTGGGTGCGGGCAACGTGTGGGTCGTCATTGGGGAAGAATCCGGGGATGTGGGGGTGAGCGTGTTCAATACCATTCGCAGCGGGCTGGGCAGTCAGGCCCGTGTGTGGGATGATGGCAACAACTCGATGACTTACCTCATTCACCACAAGTATATGCTGGTGGACCACGGCACCTCCTCCGATCCTTTTGTGCTCACCGGCAGCCATAACTGGAGCAACTCTGCCAATACCATCAACGATGAGAATACGCTCATTATCCATGATGCCGACCTTGCCGACATCTATTACCAGGAAATGCGCGCGCGTATGTGGAACCTGGGTATGGCGCCTGCTACCCGCCAAAGCATCACGGAGCACCTGGCGCTTCGCTTATACCCTAACCCTGCAGCGCATACCGCTACACTGGAACTGGTACCCCGCACTGCCCAGGCCACTACCCTGGAGTTCCTCTCCGTTGCCGGTCAGGTCATCAGCCGCCGGGACCTGGGATTGCTCCATACACCGCAGACCCTAACGCTTGACCTGGCGGGTCTTCCGCAGGGCCTGTACCTGGTGCGTGTACACACCGCAGGAGGTACTCAGACCCTCCGCCTGGCCAAGCAATGAGACACCGTTTGCGCTGATGGTGGTTTATATGAGAAAGGGCTCCGCAAGGGGCCCTTTTTAATGAACTTCCCACAGGCGGCAGCCTGCCTGCAAAAAAATGTCTGGGCAACCGCATCCCTTCTTTGTATCTTGGCAACAGTAATTTTTCCTGATAACTCAATACCCCCTTAGCCATGTCTGACAAAGATATCCGCAGTGAAAAACTCAAATCCCTGAAACTTACGCTGGACCGCCTGGAGAAGGATTATGGCAAGGGTGTGGTCATGAAACTAAGCGACCGCCCGCACCTGGATGTGCCCGTTATCAGCACCGGTTCGCTGGGGCTGGATATGGCGCTGGGTATAGGCGGTTTGCCGCGCGGCCGCATTGTGGAAATCTATGGTCCGGAAAGCAGCGGCAAGACCACGCTGGCCATGCACGTGATTGCAGAGGCACAGAAAGCCGGCGGCCTGGCGGCTATTGTGGACGCAGAACATGCCTTTGATCCCGCTTATGCCGAGAAGCTGGGTATAGACACCGAGAATCTCCTCATCTCGCAGCCCGACCACGGCGAGCAGGCCCTGGAGATTGCTGAGAACCTGGTGCGCAGCGGCGCGATAGATGTCATTGTGATAGACTCTGTGGCGGCGCTGGTGCCCAAGGCGGAGATCGAAGGGGAGATGGGGGAAAACAAGGTGGGTCTGCAGGCGCGCCTGATGAGCCAGGCCCTGCGCAAGCTTACCGGTGCTGTGAACAAGACTAACTGTATCTGTATCTTTATCAACCAGTTGCGGGAGAAGATAGGCGTGATGTTCGGCAACCCGGAGACTACTACCGGGGGAAATGCCCTGAAGTTCTATGCTTCCGTACGTCTCGATATTCGCCGCAGCAACCAGATCAAGGACGGTACGGACATTACCGGCAACCATGTGAAAGTGAAGGTGGTGAAGAATAAGGTGGCCCCTCCTTTCAAGGTCGCAGAGTTTGACATTATGTATGGCGAGGGTATTTCCCGTGCGGGGGAGATCCTGGACATGGCCGCAGAGGCCAATATCATCCAGAAAGCCGGCGCTTGGTTTAGCTACAAAGGCGACAAGCTGGGGCAGGGGCGGGATGCCGTGCGCAACCTGCTTAAGGATAACCCGGAACTGATGGGAGAAATAGAGGCGCTTGTCCGCACCCATTATATTCCGCCTACGGGCAGTCCTGTGGCGGTAGAAGAAGTAGCCGGGCTGGAATAAGCCGGGTATTCTCCGGGATTCCGTTCCGGGGATTTCCAACATTTGGCAAGATGTTTGCGTTTAGATAAGAGGTCGCTTTTTCACATGCGCATTCTTCCCCTGTATAGTACCGACGCCGAACTGGTAGCTGCTTGCCAGCGTGGCAAAGCTTCTGCACAGGAAGTGGTTTACCAGCAGTATAGCCGTCGCATGTTCGGGCTGTGCATGCGCTATGCCGCCAGCAGGGAAGAAGCCGAGGATATCCTGCAAGATGGATTTGTCAAGGTATTTGCCAAGATAACCCAGTACCAGCATACCGGCAGTTTTGAGGGATGGATACGCCGTATTATCCTCAATACTGCCATAGAATATTACCGCCGCCGGGTACGCACGCCTTTGCAGGAAGAACTGTGTTATGCCGAAGAAGCTCCTTATGCAAACTGGCAGCTGGAGTCCCTGGATATGGATGCCCTAGTGCGGCAGATCCAGGCTTTGCCCGACGGGTGCCGTGCCGTGTTCAACCTCTTTGAAGTGGAAGGTTACTCGCACAAGGAAATAGCCGAAATGCTGGGTATCAGCGAAGGCACCAGTCGCAGCCAGCTCAATTACGCCAAACGCAAGCTGCAGGCCTATTTGCGTGGCGTGTCTATACAGACTCATTCCAACCGGCAAGCAGATGGAAACCCCTGAACAACGTCCCTGTCTGGGCCGCCACCTGCAGGCTTATGCGCCTGCACCCGGTGTTGCGCAATGGCAAAGGGTACATTACCGCCTGCGCCGCCGTCGCAGGCAGCGTATGGCTGCGCAATGCGCGCTGATGGGCAGTATGTGTCTTGGCTTTGCGTTGCTTTTTTCTTCCACCCGGCCACACGTTTCTTCCGGCCATTTGCTCTGGTCCCAGGATCAGGTGCCTGTGCGCCCCGAGCCGCCGGTGTCTGTGAAGCCCATTGCTATAGCAGTTTTCCAGGCAGAAAGACCTGTGCCCACGGTTTCCTGGGAACAGCCTCTGCCCGTGGCGCCTAAGAAAAACTGCGAGGGCCCGCCGGCAGATCCTGTGCGTAATCTCCATACCGAGATCGCCTTGCTG
>JAHBTG010000101.1 GCA_019638695.1 Bacteroidota bacterium
AAATCAACCCTCATCAACGAAACGTTATACCCCATCCTTTCCCGCCATGCGTATGACTCCAAGCTGGTGCCTATGCCTTATAAAAGCATCAAGGGGCTGGAGGAAATAGACAAGGTGATAGAAATTGACCAGTCGCCCATAGGCCGCACCCCGCGCAGCAACCCCGCCACGTATACCGGGCTGTTCACCCACATCCGCAATCTTTTTGCCGAACTGGCCGAGAGCAAGATCCGGGGCTACAAGGCGGGGCGTTTCAGCTTCAATGTCAAGGGCGGACGGTGTGAGACCTGCAAAGGTGCAGGTCTGCAGGTGATTGAGATGAACTTCCTGCCGGACGTACATGTGCCCTGCCCGGACTGCCGGGGCCGCCGCTATAACCGCGAGACGCTGGAAGTGCGCTACAAGGGCAAAAGCATCCATGATGTGCTGGAAATGACCGTGGAGGAAGCCCTGGCGTTCTTTGAGCACCTACCTCACCTCAAGAGCAAGGTGCAGGCACTGAGCGATGTGGGCCTGGGTTATATACGCCTGGGGCAAGCCGCCACTACGCTGAGCGGGGGCGAGGCCCAGCGCATGAAAATAGCCACCGAACTCAGCAAAAAAGCCACGGGCCGCACCTTCTATATACTGGACGAGCCCACCACGGGCCTGCATTTCCAGGACGTGGATGTACTGCTGCGGGTGCTGAACCGGCTGGTGGAACTGGGCAACACGGTACTGGTGATCGAGCACAATATGGACGTCATCAAAGTAGCCGACTGGGTAACGGATATCGGTCCGCGCGGGGGACGCAACGGCGGCGAGGTCATCATAGCAGGCACCCCGGAAGCGGTAGCCGCTCACCCGGGCAGCCTCACGGGTAAGTTCCTGGAAGCAGAGCTGGCAGACAGTACTGGTCCACCGGAAGCCCTCACCCGGGCAGTGTCCGCAACCGGTCTTCCTGCACCCAAACGGGGACGTAAGAAAGTGGCGGAATAGGCGCTTTCAGTACAGTGAAGGATCTCCTGCAAGGCTAGTATCCCAACAACTCCTCATGCAGAGGCATCATTTAGCCGTGCAAAAACAGGCGCTAACTAATCCCCTGATAGTGAATAACCTGGAGAAATTACCCACATGATTCTGACTTAATTTCGGAACAGAAGTATACCGGTGAGGGGAGCGTGGTCACTGAGCGGATACGTCTGCTGATGGACCTGTCCACTGCCCGCCTGCCAGTTTTGGTTAGTGAACAAGTAGTCCAGTGTGCGGTTCCACCAGCCCTTACCGTTCACACTATGTCCCCAGTAGCGGCCCTCATCCGCTAGGTAATCGGATAGCGGAATGACCGGGGCCAGCATCTTATACAGAGGTTTAAGATAGTCGTTCTCCTGGGAATAATCATCTGCTACAAATTCCTCCTTGCACATGCTGTCGTCAAAGCCCTGTTTTTTACGGGCGCCCGGCGGCAGGGTATTGAGGTCTCCTCCCAGCAAAAGCGCCTTACCTTCCCGGTGCAGGTCCTGCGCCCGCGCTATGAGCAGATCCAGCTGCCGTTTTTTAGTCTGGTCGTGGTCATACGCCTCCAGGTGGGTATTGAGCACAGTAAGAGGTTGCCGGCCCGGCAGCACCACTTCGGTCTGCAAAATACAGCGGCGCAGGTAGAAGAAACGGGTGAGGGCAGACTGCTCCATCATTTGGGTCAGCCTGAAACGCATGGCGTTTTGCAGCGGGTATTTGCTGAAGATGGCAATACCGGAGTTCATCCTGCCCAGGTTGTGAGAGGGCAGCCAGCGGACCTGCCATTGGCTGGCATACACGGCATGGTTGAGACGGGTATGGTCCAGCAGCCATTGCACCTGATGGATATAGGCGGCCCGTTTGCTTTCCAGGTCTATCTCCTGCACCAGCAGGATATCCGGGTCAAGCGAGTCTATCAACGCCGCAATGCCCTGCAGGTGACGGGTAACCTCTGCTTCGGTCATCACGTCCCGGTCGCCATAGCAGTCGAAGAAGAAATCCAGCCGGCCCCCGCCAAACTTGATGTTCCAGTCCATCACCCGTAGGCTGTCCGCAGCGGCCGGTGCGGGGTGCTGCACACGCGCATGAAAGCTAAGAGCCGCTTCTTCGGGAGGAAACTGGTAGACGAGTACATGGGTAAACGCAATAACAGCCAGCGCGATGCCTAACAGGCCCAGCAGCACGGTAAACCCCAACAGCGTTCTTTTCAGTACCTTTTTCATATCAAAGGCAAGATAGCGCAAAGCCCTATATTTGCAAGATATGCAGGCTGTGCGCACCCTTCTGCTCTGGTACAAACGCTACCCCTGGGCTGTCAAGCTTCCGGTGACGGCCTTGCTGGGCTGGCTGGTGTATATGCAGCTGGCAGCGGCGGCCTGGTCCCTGCGCAGCCTGCATATAGATACACAAGGGTGGGGTTTGTGCCTGCTGGCCCTTTTGTTACTGCCCGCCAACCTGGGGTTCGAAGCCTGGAAATACAGCTACCTGCTGAAGCGGCTGGGTGTAGCGCATAGTGCGTCTTCACTGGTCATGGCGGTGCTCAGCGGCAGCACGGCGGCGCTGCTCACCCCCAACCGGCTGGGGGAATACCCCGCCCGCCTGGCGTTTGTGGCGCCCCGGGACCGGCCTGCCGCACTCACGGCCCTGCTGGCGGACCGCGTAGCCCAGATGGGCATTACCCTGCTGGCGGGACTGGCAGCCTTGCTGTTTCTGCCGCATTTCCCGGGCCGGGTGCCATTGCTCTGCGGATTGATCCTGGGCCTTACCGGCCTGGTGGGCTGGGCGCTGCACCCGGCCTTTTGCTGGAAGCTGGCTTGCCGCATACCGTTCCTCAGAAATGGATTTGCACCGCATATCCCCCGCATTCCGGTCCTGTCTCCGCGCCTGTTACCCGGCCTGGCGGTATTGGCCGGGCTACGCTATGCCGTCTTTGGCCTGCAATATGCCTTGCTATTATTTGCCTTTGGGTTGCCTGTAGCGTGGGGACTTACCCTGGCACTGGTAGCCGTAGTATATCTGCTCAAAAGCATAGTGCCTGGTATTGCCCTGGCAGAGCTGGGCGTGCGCGAAACTATTGCCATCTGGGTATTCGGCTGGGCGCTGGCACCGGCCATACCGGTATTTAATGCGACCCTGGCTTTGTTTGCCATTAACCTGTTATTACCGGCCATACTGGGCCTTGCCCCTGTATTACGCGTGTTATGGAGCCGCTAAGGATCACCTGGTCTGTCTTGGATGCGATGGCCTGGCTGGCGCTTATGGGCTATGCAGCGTATGTGGCCTTTTCCCTGTTCGGCTACCTGAAGCTGCAGCTGGCGGTAGCAAGCCCGGCAGCGGACCTGCCGCCCCTGACCGTAATTATTCCGGCCAGGAATGAAGAAGCCCGGCTGGCAGCCTGCCTGGATGCCGTTCTGGCGCAACAGCATCCCCGGTTTCATATCCTGGTGGTAGATGATGCGTCCACGGATGCCACCCTGCGCATAGCCCGGCAATATGCCGAGCGCGATGACCGGGTGACGGTTTTAAGGGGTCATTCCGGCAAAAAAGCGGCTTTGCAGCAAGGGATCGCCGAAGCTGCCACGGCATGGGTGGTGACACTGGATGCTGATTGCACCCCGCCTCCCGGCTGGCTGGCAACACTGGGCAGGGCTATGATCCCGGACATAGCGATGGTGTGCGGGCCCGTCACCTTGGTGGGTGGCGGCATCTTTGGGCAATGGCAAGCACTGGAGAGCGCCGGGCTGATGGTATTGTCTGCCGGCGCCTTTGGACTGGATATGCCGGGCATGAACAATGGCGCTAACCTGGCCCTGCGCAAAGACGCCTTCCTGGCGGTGGGGGGGTATGCCGGTACCGACCACCTGGCCAGCGGAGATGATATGCTGCTGCTGCAGAAGCTGCGCCGTGCAGGATACTGTGTGCGCTACGCAGCAGATAAGGCAGCAGTGGTGCCCACGCAAGCCTGCTCCGGTCTTTCCGGGTTTTTGCAGCAGCGCCGCAGGTGGGTAAGCAAAGCCCGCGCCTACCGCAACCCTTTCCTGCTGCTGGGAAGCGGGAGCCTGTTTGTCTTTTTCCTGGCCTGGTTGCTGCTGTTACCTGCTGCATTGTTGTTTTCCCCTTTGTTTCCCACCCTGGGGGTATTGCTGGGACTTAAATGGCTGCTGGATGCCCCGGTGCTGGCGGCCGGTGTAGCGCTGGTGCGCAGGCCCCTGTTATTACTATGGTACCCCGTGGTGCAGCTCCTGCAGATACCCTATGTCATATGGGCTGGCTGCATGAGCCTGAGTCCCGGTGCCTACCGGTGGAAGGACAGGATAGTGCGCTAGTACTGATGAATAGCCTGCGGCATTTGCCCTAAAAACCTTTGCCTATCGGCATATTTGGCTGTCATCATCCGTTATTTGTTGCATGAGATATTTGCTGGTTATTTGGGTATGGGTGTCTGTGGCAGGTTATGCGCGGGGCAATGCAGCCGCTCCCCACTACCGTTTCCCGGGCGGACACACTGCCCTGGTATATGCGCAGGACAGCACCCTGGTGCGCCAGGTACACCTGAGGCAGGAACGCATCCTGGTACAGGTATACCGGGATTATGCCGTGGTCTATGGGCGGTATGTATTTGCCAAGACCGATGCCCGGCCGGCAGCCTTTACACTGGGCTACCCGGTATTTAATGAGCTAAAGCCCAATTATCGTCAGGGAGCCCCTATGTATGATGAGTACCCGGATGAACCCCTTCACCTGCGGGCCTGGGTCAATGGCCGACGGGTGGATACCGGGTATGTTGAGGTGCCCCAGCCGGAACCTCACCTGCGTGCGCAGGGCTATGTGCGTTACTGGTATACCTGGCCTGCCCATTTTACCTCTGACAGCCTGGTCTGCGAGGTATTCTTTATGGTACGCACGGCAGATGCCCATTTTAGGCACGGGTATGCTTCTGAACACGGGGGCGGGTTCTGCTATATCCTAAGCAGCGGAGCGGTGTGGCAACGTCCTATCACACGCGGGGAGATCCTGATCAAACTGATGGATGGGCTGACGCTGGAAGATGTGAGAGGACTGCACCCGGCCCGGTTCCATTATTCCGTGGATAAGCAGTGGTTTCGCTGGCAGTTTGCAGATAAGGTACCGCAGTGGGATGACAACATACTGCTTCGTTACCACAGCGCTTCAAATAACCAGCCTGTTCCGGATATTGACAGCCTCTATGCCCGCATAAAAGGCAGTGAAGCCCATATTCCCGGTGCCGGATGGCGCCCGCTGCCAACATCGAAGTCTGAAATAAGAGCCGTGCATGCACCGGTTAAACAACAGGCAGTTATATATGTTATAGACCTGTTATTCCTTGCAGGCATTTATGCACCCCTATGGCTCCCGTTACTTATAGGGCTGATAATAGCGCTGTGGTGGTACCGGCGCCGCAAGCGCCGAGCACGAACGGGAAACACCGGCCGCTAGCCCCTGGGGTGAAACTCGGCATGTACCTGGCGCAGGTAATTGCCATCCATGTGCAGGTAGATCTCCGTAGTGGTCACGCTCTCGTGACCCAGCATCTCCTTCACTGCCAGCAGGTCGGCACCGCCTTCTATCATGTGAGTGGCAAAGCTGTGGCGGAAGGTGTGGGGGCTTACGCATTTGTCTATACCAGCCTGGTCGCACAGCTTTTTGATGATCATAAATACCATATTGCGTGTGAGGCGGCTCCCCCGGCGGTTAAGGAACAGGATGCCTTCGCCGTCTTTTTGAGTGGATAGTGACACACGGTCTTCCAGGTATTTTTCTATACACGTTTTTGCACTCTCCCCCAGTGGCACCAGGCGCTCTTTGTTGCCTTTACCGATCACCCGCACGATACCTTCATTGAGGAATATATGAGAAAGGCGCAGATTCACCAGTTCCGATACCCGGAGCCCGCTGGAGTATAACAGCTCCAGCATGGCGCGGTTGCGGCGACCCAGGATGTCATTTTTTTCGCAGGCAGCAAAGATGGCGTCTATCTCATCCACGGAAAGTACCTCGGGCAGCTTACGGGTGATCTTGGGCAGATCGATCAGCTCAGCGGGGTTGGATTGTGTATAACTTTCCTGCAACAAGAACAGGTGAAAAGAGCGGATGGAAGAGATGTTACGGGCCTGGGAGAGGTCGTTCAGGCTATACGAATCGCAGAGGTATTGCAGGAACTCACGGATAATGTCCAGCGAAATAGCCTTGGGGTCCGTGATGCCCTTTTCGCTCTCCATAAAGTTCAGATAGCGTGTAATATCATTGCGATATGCACTTAGCGTGTTGGTACTCAGGCCTTTTTCCAGGCGCAGGTAGTTGTAGTAGCTTTGCAGGTAATAGTTCCAGCTCACGGCCTTTAGGGTTAGGTGATGAAATCAGTTCACCACAAACTTATTTTTAACCCCGGCCTGCTTCAATTATACTTGTATACACGGAAAAGCCACCCGCCCGGAAGTGCATGTGCATAAGGCAGGTTCTCCAAAAATTGTGGAATATTGCACCATGTCTATCCGCATACTCATCCTCAACGGTCCCAATCTCAATATGCTGGGCCAGCGCGAGACCGAGCATTATGGCAAAGAGCCTTTTACGCAGATACTCGGTTACCTGCAAAAGAGTTTCCCTTGCTTTGATATTGATTATTTCCAGAGCAACCACGAGGGTGCGCTGATAGACAAGGTCCACGAGTTCCACCTTTATAAAGGCATCGTGGTCAATGCCGGGGCACTCTCGCATTACAGCTATGCGCTGCACGATGCACTCAAGATGGTAAAGACCCCCAAGGTGGAGGTGCATATGAGCAATATCTATGCGCGGGAACCGTTTCGTCACCACAGTGTGCTGAGCGCAGTATGCAACGGCACCATCTGCGGGTTTGGCAAACACAGCTATGCCCTGGCCCTCACCTGGCTCAAGGAGTATTTGCCGGAATAGGAGCACCTGTTCACGGCATCCCCGTCCCCGGTAAGCCCCTCCCCCACCCAGTCCCCCCCCTGCCAACTGGCCTAAGCGAAAAGGGCGAACCCGCGGGAGCGGCCAGCAGGCGAAGAGCCCAAAACACTGTCTGAGCCCCTGCCAGGG
>JAHBTG010000102.1 GCA_019638695.1 Bacteroidota bacterium
TCTAGCCGCATGGGTTCCTGCCCGGGATCTACCCGGATGCGGTGATGCTCATAGATGCGGATATCATCCGTTTCATCAAACCCATATTCCTCCGGGTCATAGTCCACCGGAGTATAAGGCCGGGCACGTTCTGTGGAGGGTACTGACATGAGCCTGATATATCTAGGAAAGATACGAAAGAAATACGGGTTTGTTAACAACCCGTATTTCCCAGAATACTCTTTACTTGAGGAAATCGTTCACAATCACAAAAGCCATGAGCAGCAACAGCAGCGCCATACCCACCTGCTGAGCTATCATACGCACTTTGAGAGAAGGTTCCCGGCGGATAATGGCTTCTATGCCCAGGAATACCAGGTGCCCGCCATCCAGCGCCGGAATGGGCAGGATATTCATGAGCGCCAGCACCATGCTGAGCAGCCCCATCATCTCCAGGAATCCGCGAAACCCGGCCTTGGTAGTGGCTTTATCCCACATTTTGGCAATGCCCACCGGACCGGACAGGCTCTTGGTCACATCGGCATCTCCCACAAAGACCTTGCGCAGGCCCTTGATGTTCTGCGCCAGTGTGCCAAACGCATAGGAAGTGCCTTTGGCAAACGACTGGAAGAAGCCATAGGTAATATAATCAACGGCGATGGTATCTAAAGGCGCCAGCCCCAACACATCCTTGCGGCCCAGTTGTGTCGTGACGGTAAAGGTGCTGTCTATGCCTTTGCGGGTATAGGTCAGGGTAACGCTCAACTTGGCATCGCCCTCCAGTTTTTGCTTGGCGGCAGAGAGTTGTTCGGAGAAGGCATTGAAGGAGCCCATCTCCCGGTCATTGAGGGTCAGGATGCGGTCGCCCGTTTGCAGGCCCATTTCCCGGGCCAGCTTACCTTCCTTGTCATCTACCCGCACGGTGGAGGACAACAGGGGTGCAAACAACATGGCTTTCTCCGGGTCTTTCATCTCCGCAAACTTGTTGATGAAGTCCGAGGGAATATGAATGGTAACCTCCTGGCCATCACGTTTCACAACAAATACGGGCTTGTCTTCCAGCAACACCTTGGGATTCATCACTTCGTCCAGGAAGGGGACGGGCTCTCCCATAAAGGACAGGATGCGGTCGCCCGAACGAAAGCCCAGGCTGTCGCCCACGCTGCCCGGGCGCACATAGATCTGGGTTTCGGCACGATTGGCCAGTTTCTCTTCGCCATACACGGCAAAGATCCAGGTGAAGATGAGCATGCCCAGCAGCACGTTCATAATCACGCCGCCGGCCATCACAATGGCCCGCTGCCACACGGGTTTGCTGCGAAACTCCCAGGGCTTGGGCGCTTCCTTCAGCTGCCCGGTGTCCATGCTCTCGTCCACAATACCGGAGATCTTGACATAGCCACCCAGAGGGATCATACCCACCCCGTATTCGGTATCGCCCTTTTTGAAAGAAAAGAGCTTGCGGGGCCAGTCAAAAAACAGGTAAAACTTCTCCACCCGCATGCCAAACAGGCGGGCCGGCAGGTAATGCCCAAACTCGTGAATAATAACCAGTACACTAAGGCCTGCGATAAGCAGGCCCGCTACGCGGAGTATATAGATGATATTTTCCATGCAAAAGCTTTAACGCAAGAGTAGCGTATGAGGGTATAGTTGCGGGGGTAAAGTTATCTCAAGAAGTGACAGCCCGGGCCTGTAAAAGTGTGCGGGTCTCGGCATCGGTCTGCAAAAGCTCTTCCAGGCTGGGTTCGGGGATATGTGTCACATGCGTCATGGCCTGCTCTATCAGATCGTATATCCGGGTGAACTCAATACGCTCCTGCAGAAACAGCTCCACGGCAACCTCATTGGCCGCATTGAGAATACAAGGCATATTCCCTTTTTGTTCCAGCACGTGGCGGGCATACCCTACCGAGCGGAAGGAAGCAGCATCCGGCGTCTCAAAGGTCAGCTGCGGATAGCGGGTAAAATCAAAGCGGGGCCAGGGGGCCGGTACACGTTGCGGCCAGGTGAGGGCATACTGGATAGGCACCCGCATATCGGGCATACCCAGCTGGGCCTTGAGGCTGCCGTCTACAAACTCTACCAGGCTGTGGACTATACTCTGGGGGTGCACCACGATGTCTATCCGGTCCACGGGGATATCAAACAACCAGCGGGCTTCGATCACCTCCAGGCACTTGTTCATCAGAGAAGCGCTGTCTATGGTGATCTTGGCGCCCATCTCCCAGTTGGGGTGCCGGAGGGCCTGCGCCCGGGTAACGGTAGCCAGTTGTGCGCCGGTATACCCGCGAAAGGGGCCTCCGCTGGCGGTAAGCAGTAGCCGGTGGACACTACCCAGCGACTCGCCCACCAGGCACTGGTAGATAGCATTGTGCTCGCTGTCTACGGGAAGCAGCTGTACGCCGCGCTGCCGCACGGCATCGGTAAACAGGTGGCCCGCCACCACCAGGGTTTCTTTGTTGGCCAGCGCGATATCCTTAGAGGCTTCTATAGCCGCCATTGTGGGCTTAAGCCCGGCAAAGCCCACAATGGCGGCCAGTACAGTTTGAACCTCCGGCAAGGTAGCCACGTGTATCAATCCTTCCTCACCGCAGCAAACTTCTATAGGCAGATCTGCCAGGGCTGCCTTCACCTGGCTATACTTGCCTGCATCTCCCACAGCTACCACCCGCGGACAAAATTCCCGGGCTTGTGCGATCAGCAGTTCTGCATTGCTGCCGGCAGCCAAACCTGCTATGGATACCTTGCCAGTGTCTGCCTGCTGCAACTGGCGTACTACCTGTAATGCCTGCGTACCAATGCTACCTGTGCTGCCGAGTATGGATAGGGGTCTCACTGTTCTTAAATGTGGGGTAAAGATACGGCAAAAACCCCGGACCTGCAGGGAGGTTGCCTGCGTATACTACTTACGTTCTTCCTGCACCCGGGAACTTCATTATTTGACATAACACTTAAAAATGCGTTTATTTGGTTGCTGTTATGATGAAAAGAATATTGTTTGTACTTGCGCTTGTCATGGTATACCTGCCTGGCAAAGCTGTGGCTCAGTTATCCGGCACTTACACGGTAAACGGTTCGGCTGGCGCCTCTTCTACCAATTACCTGACCCTCAGGGCGGCAATAGCAGACCTTACCGGGGGTACCCGCCCGGACGGCGGCCCAGCGCAGGGACCGGGGGTAAGCGGAGCGGTGACCGTGAACATCGCCTCGGGGACTTATAACGATCAGGTGGCTATCGGCAGCATAGGAGGCACCAATGCTTCCCGCCGCGTGGTGATACAGGCGGCCGCAGGAGACAGTACTGCAGTAACCTACCAGCATGCTACCGGAACAGGCAATAACTATGTCATCCAACTCAACGGCTGTAGCTTCGTCACCCTGCGGCACCTGACACTGGAACGAACAGGCTCTAATACGGCCAGCCGCGTAATTGACTTTGCAGGCACCACCAATGATATAACTATTGAAAACTGCCGGCTGATCAACCGCTATTCAGGGAACAATACCCTGTCATATGTCATCAACGACCAGGCCGTCACCGGCATCAACGTCAATACCATCATCCGGAACAATGTGATCAGCGGCGGCCTGCGGGGCATTCATACGGAGGGAAGGGCTACTTGCTGTTCCACCTATGGCACCGGCACTATCATTGAAGGGAACCATATCTCCAACTGTTATGACCACGGCATATGGGTGCTGTATCATGACCGGCCCATAATTCGCGGCAATACCCTGGAAAACACCAGCGCTTCTGTGAACTCGGAGGGCATCCACATAGAAAATAGCCTGAATGCGGCGGTAATTGCCCAAAATTACCTGACCGGTTTCGCCAGGTATGGCATTTATGTAACCAACAGCAACGGCAGTGCAGGCAACAAGGGCGTTATTGCCAACAACTATGTGTATTCAGGCAGCAGCAATACCAGCCGATACGGCATCCAGATCAACAGCACATTCTATACGGTGGCCTATAATACCGTGGAACTGCACACCTGTACGTCCGGCACTACAAACAGCGCCTCCAGTGCATTGTTTGTGTCAGCCGCCAATACGGAGGTGTATAGCAACATCCTGGTGGCCAGTTGCGGCGGGTATGCCATCTGCACAAACGGAGCGACGAACATTACTGCAAGCGACTTTAACTGCCTGCAGACCACTGGCGCCAATATTGGTTTCCGCACCTCTGCCCGTGCCACATTTGCCAACTGGCAGGCTACTCCTAACGCACTGGATGCCGATTCCAAAAACGAAAACCCCGGCTTCACCACGGGGTATCTTTTCAGCAACAACAACCTGCGGGGCGCAGGTACTCCCGTAACAGGTATCACAACGGATATCATAGGCACCAGCCGCCCCGCCACCAACCCGGATATAGGTTGCCACCAGCAAGTGATCGTGAGTGCAGATGCCGGCGTGGTCAACTGGGTGGATCCTGTCTTCCCCCGCTGCCCGGGACTGAATACCATATCGGTGACCATCCGCAACTTCGGCACGGCTCCGTTAACGAGTGCAACTATCGGCTGGAGTGTAAACGGCGTACCCCAAACGCCTTTTAGCTGGACGGGCAGCCTGGCCACGGCCACCACTTCGGGCACTATCCATATCGGCACCTATACTTTCGATGACTTCCAGCGCTACCATCTCAAGTTCTGGACACAGAACCCCAATGGTAACCCGGACGGCAACACCGCCAACGATACCCTGCATGCCCCCCACAGTACCATAGCCCTGGCAGGCACCTATACGCTGGGCCCCACAGGGGATTTCACTTCCTTCCAAGATGCCGTGGACAGCCTGGCGGCCAAAGGCATTTGTGCGGACGTGATCATACAGGTGCAAAGCGGCACGTATACGGAACAAATCTCCATACCGCCTATCCCGGGCGCAGGCACACCGGACGGCCCGGGCAAGAACAGCAGTCCTGCGGAGAACAGGGTTATTTTCACCAGCCTGACGGGGGATAGCACGGACGTAGTGCTCACCTATGGCGCCAGTGCTTTTGCCAACAATTATGTGGTGCAACTGGACGGGGCAGACTTTATCACCTTCCGGCAAATGACCATACAAGCCACAAACGGCATTAATAACCGGGTAGTCGCCCTGCGCAACGGGGCTTCCCATATCATCCTCGAGCACAACCTGCTGCAAACCATCAGCGGCGCCAACGGCCAGGAGGTGATCCATTCCAATCATCAGGGCAACACGGATGTGATCATCCGGAACAACCGGATCCTCAACGGAAGCGATGGCATCCTGTTCACTGCCAGCAGTTCCAACCCCGGTCAGCGCCTCTCTATTTCGGGCAATTATGTGGCAGCTTACCAGGATGGTATGCACATAGAAGATGTGGACGACGTGGTGATCAGTGCCAATCAGATCTTCCAGGCGCCCACAAACTCCGGCCGGGGCTCTGCTATCTATTGCGAACGTGTGGACGGCCCCCTGGTCATTGCTTCCAACCGCATCCGCTATGACCAGGCCTCCAACGGTATTATTGCCGGCATACAGCTGATCACTTGTGTGGGCGCGCTATCCGGCGCCTGTGCCACCGATAATGGCAATATCTACAACAACCAGGTGCTGGTAGGCGGCACAGGCAGCTCTACCAGCTATGGCATTCACCTGAACCAGACCTTCAACCACCATGTCTTCTTCAATACATTCCACACCACGGGGCAAAACGCTTCCAGTTCCAGGGCGCTGTACATGGACGGAACCAGCCATCCCTCACCTGCGCTGAACTCCAATGTGGTGCTCAAGAACAATATCTTCAGCGCCACAGTGGGCGTAGCCATCTACAACTCCGTGGGTGGTATCATTGAATGCGACTATAATGTATACTGGGTAGAAGCCGGCACGCAGCTGGGACGTTGGACCGGTTCTCCGGGGAACGTCAATAACCTTGCCGGGTTGCAGGGTAACGGCATGGATGTCCATAGCCTGCAAATAGACCCCGAATACGTAAGCCTGGCAGATCTCACCGCCACCAACCCAGCCCTGGAGGGTGCCGGAGCTTCCATTGCGTGCATTACCACGGATATGGACGGTAACCCACGGCCAGTACAACCTTCTATAGGCCCCACGGAGGAAAGCGCCATCCTGCACGCCGGCACTCACCCCCTGTCTGCACGCCTGCTGGCCAGCGGAGAGGTACAGGTAAGCTGGTATCGCCAGTCCTTTGCCAGGGAAACATCCCGGGCGGTGCTGTGGCGGGGAGCCTCCGTGCAGGAACTAGCGGCGGTCAGTCCCTTGCTGCATACCGTCACCAGCCAGTTCGTGTACACGGATACACAGTTACCGGTAGGTACCTATTATTACCAGGCGCGGTACCAGGATGCGTCCGGGCGGGAGTATCGCACCAACCTGGCCTCTGTGCAGGTAGTGACAGGCGGCCACCTGGTAGTTATGCCTAACCCGGCGCAGGTACGGGAGCCACTGGCGCTCAGGGTATTTCACCCCAGTGAGGGTGACCTGGAGCTCACGCTCTATGATGCCCTGGGCAGGCGTATATACCAGCAATCCCGGACAGCGCTGCCAGCAGGCATGCACCAGGTATCCTTGCCGCCGGTAGAAAGCACCGGGATCTATACGCTGCAGGTGAAACTGGCGGGGCAGGTACTCACCCAAAAACTGCTGGTACGCTAGTAGGAATCATCTGGGCACAAGCGGCTGTCTACATAGCAGACACACTGGCTTTCCGTGCGGCTCTTGAGTTCGCGCAGCAGAAAATCCACATCCGGGGGGATGACCGTACGGTCGCAGTCCAGTTGCCGTGCATTGCTCAGGTTCTGCCGCCTGCGGCAGTAATCCTGTTTCTCCAGGTAAACCATACC
>JAHBTG010000103.1 GCA_019638695.1 Bacteroidota bacterium
CGCTCAGTGGATATAGCCCGCATAACAGGCTGATCAGGAGACTGGAACAGAAAAATCTCACGCGCGCATCAGGTTAATGGAACGCGCAATTTAGAGAAAGGCGCCTGAATTTGCAGGAAATGATGAGTGGTTTGTGCACAATCTTCTTGCACTTTGGGCGGATAGGCTGACGGCAGCGCGCTCAGACCAGGGTTTCTTCATAGGATCTGCCGGTATAACCGGAGGCTGTAAAGAAGATTTCCTTGCTGCTGCTGCGGGTAGCCTGGGGCCTCAGGATGGTTACTTTGTCAAAAAGGCGGGTGAGGTGTGCCCGGAAGGCCGTAAAGTCCGGACCGTCAAAGAACTTGCACACAAAACTGCCGCCGCGCCGCAGGTGCCGGGTAGCTACCAGTAGCGCCATTTCGCACAACTGGGCGCTGCGGGCCTGGTCGGTCACCCGCACGCCCGTGGTTTTGGGCGCCATGTCAGAAATGACCAGGTCCAGGGGTGGTACGATGCCTGCCTGGGCAAACAGGGCAGGGATGTCCGCTTCGTTAATATCTGCCTGCACAAAGGTGGCATTGGGCAGGGGAAGGCTTACTGCCGTGAGGTCTATGCCCAGCAGGCGGCCTTTGGCGCCTATCTTTTGGCTGGCATACTGGCTCCACGAGCCGGGAGAACAACCCAGGTCCAGCACCTGCATGCCGGGCGCCAGCAGCCGGTGCTTCTGGTCGATCTCTTCCAGCTTGAAGACGGACCGGGCCTTATAGTCCTGCTGGCGCGCCTTGCGCGCATAGTGGTCGTTGGGTTGATAGGCCATAACAAAAGATGTTCAACGCCTGTGCCGGGCAACAGGTATTATGCCTTCCGGAAAGCAGGGATGCCCGTAACGTCCATGCCGGTGATCAGCAGGTGGATGTCGTGGGTGCCTTCGTAGGTGACCACGCTCTCCAGGTTCATCATATGGCGCATAATGGGGTAATCGCCCACAATGCCCATGCCGCCCAGTATCTGGCGGGCTTCTCGGGCGATGGTCAGCGCCATGTCCACGTTATTGCGCTTGGCCATAGAGATCATGGCCGTGGTGGCCTTGCCTTCGTTCTTCAGCTGTCCCAGCCGGTAGGTGAGGAGCTGCGCTTTGGTGATCTCCGTCAGCATCTCCGCCAGCTTTTTCTGGGTGAGCTGGAAAGCTGCAATGGGCACGTCAAACTGTATGCGTTCCAGGCTATACTTCAGGGCCGTGTGGTAGCAGTCCATGGCCACCCCTATGGCGCCCCAGGCGATGCCGTAGCGGGCGCTGTCCAGGCAACCCATAGGTCCCTTGAGGCCGGAGACATTGGGCAGCAGGTTTTCCTTGGGCACCTTCACATTGTCAAACACCAGTTCGCCGGTGGCGCTGGCGCGCAGGCTCCATTTGTTGTGGATCTCTGGGGTGGTGAAGCCTTCCATACCCCGTTCTACGATCAGGCCGTGGATCTTGCCTTGTTCATTCTTGGCCCACACCACGGCAATATCGGCAAACGGGGAGTTGCTGATCCACATCTTGCTGCCGTTCAGCAGGTAGTGGTCGCCTTTGTCGGCAAAATGGGTGCGCATGCCCCCGGGGTTGGAGCCAAAGTCCGGCTCCGTGAGGCCGAAGCAGCCCATCAGCTCACCTTTGGCCAGTTTGGGCAGGTATTTGCGGCGCTGCTCCTCGGAGCCGTAGGCATAGATGGGGTACATCACCAGGCTGCCCTGCACAGAGGCCATGGACCGGATGCCGCTGTCTCCCCGCTCGATCTCCTGCATAATAAGGCCGTAGGCGATATAGTCCAGGCCGGGGCAGCCATATTCCTGCGGAAGCTGGGGGCCAAACACACCCAGTTCGCCCATCTCGGGTATCAGGTGCGTGGGGCAGGCCGAGCGCTGCGCAAAATCTTCGATAATAGGGCTCAGGCGCTCCGTTACCCAGCTGCGCACGGCGTTGCGAATAAGTTTGTGTTCTTCGCTGAACAGCTCATCCAGCAGGTAGTGGTCGGGATGCACAAATGACTGGGTGGCTGCAGGGGCAGGTGCTTGGCTCATGGCGTAAGGGAGATATAGGGGCTCTGGCCGGTTAATTGCCGGTGAATACGGGTTTGCGCTTTTCGAGGAAGGCCGCTGTGCCTTCTTTACCGTCTGCACTGGAAGTGGCCCGGGCAAAGTTGGTGGCTTCTATCTGGTAGCCGTTCAGTTCCGGGTTAAGTGCGGCATTTACGGCTTCGATCGTATAGGCCAGCGCCAGCGGGGCTTTCTGGTAGCATTTGGCCAGTAATGCCTGTGCTGCACCCAGTGCCTGGTCTGCAGGGACTACCGCATTGACCAGACCCAGTTGCAGGGCTTGTACGGCGTCTATCACGTCTCCGGTTAAGAGCAGTTCCAGCGCCTTGGTTTTGCCAATGAGGCGGGGCAGGCGTTGGGTGCCGCCATAGCCGGCAATCAGCCCCAGGTTCACTTCCGGCTGGCCAAACCTGGCGTTCTCTGCAGCTATGCGCAGGTGGCAGGCCATAGCCAGTTCGCATCCTCCACCCAGGGCAAATCCGTTGATAACCGCTACCACGGGTTTGGGGAAGTTCTCTATCATGGCAAATAATTGCTGCCCATAGGCAGAGAATCCCAGTGCCTCGCCGGCCTCCAGGTTACGGATCTCACTGATGTCGGCACCGGCTACAAAGGCCTTGCTACCGGCACCGGTCAGGATGACTCCTTTGACAGAAGCCTCCTGAAGCAGCGACTGGAATACCTGCCCCAGCTCCTCCAGCACCATACGGTTCAGTGCATTGAGGACCTCGGGACGGTTAATGGTAACAATAGCAGTGTTGTCTTGCACTTCTACTGCCAGGGCCTGAAGGGCGATAGCTGTATTCATGGTGCAAATATAGGAGCTATCTCTTATGAGTTAGACTACCTGTTCTGCCGGCAGGTCATCCGTGCGCTTCAATACATCAATGCCGCGGAACTTTTTGTCGTCCACGGATTTATCGAGGAAATCATTGAGCTTGTTGATGTCATAGGATGAAATGATCTCGCCAAATTCATTGATCTCTATGTTGAAGCCTTTGAGAGCGTCGTTCACCTGGGGGAGCTCCGTATTTTTTATTTTGCGGGACATAGGGGAGGGATATTTTCAGTGAAGGTGTTGTGTATGTTACAACATTGAATTGACTGCCGAAAGTTCCCAATTTCGAATCATTTTTAAGTGAGAACTATTCTCATTTGCGGACTTGCCCGGCGATCCAATGGCGTATGGTGTATTGCACAGATTCCGGCAGGGGGTAGGGCTGGTAGTCCGGGGTGAACAGGAACAGTTCTGTGCGGGGGCTTTGGGCAGCCAGCAGGACCTGTGCGCTCAGCGGCCAGGTGTTGCCCTGGGTAGGCGCCACTAGCAGGAAGGGGCAGGAGAGGCTTGGGGCAAAATGATGCAGGTCAAAGTGTGCATAGGCTGCTATGGCGTCTTCCCAGGAGAAAAGCTGCTGGTTTTCTACTTGCTGGCGCACTGCCTGCAGGGGAAACCAGCCCGAACGAAGGTGCATATAGTTCTCGCCAAACCAGGGATCCACGGCCACACAAGCCTTTACTTTTTCTGGCTCCAGCGCTGCCGCTGCTATTGCCAGCGTCCCTCCAAAGCCTTGTCCGCACACCGTGATCTGCGCGGCTTTGGGATGCGTAGCCAGCCAGCGTACGGCCCGTGCAGCCTGCAGGTAAGCCCCATATATCGGCATTTGCTCGGGGTGGGGGAGGCCATAGGCGGCCCATAGTTCCGGAACAGGGTCTGTGGGCAGGCGTGCCAGGCCGTGCCCGGCTACATTGAGACAGAGAATTATGCGCTGCTGTCCTCCCGCCCGCAGGTCTGCCGGTTCATCGTATCCTGCAAACCAGAGTTCCGCCGGGAACTTCCCCTCTTTGTGCGGGACAGATAACCAGCCCGTCAGTTCTGCACCCGGTGGATTGGGTATGTAGATGCGAAATACCTTGCTCAGTTGCCCGCTGGCGGCAGAATCAGGTATAAGGCGCGCCTGGGGAGGCTTTTCGCCCGGCAACTGCCGCCCGCGCTGCCAGAAGCCGGTGAAGTCTGCCGGGAGATTACCCGCTGCCGAGAGGCTTTGAGGGGCTACCACCCACTGTATGGAATCTGCATATATACTGGCCTCTTTGGCGCCTTTGAGCAGGTAACGTACCTTGCACACTGCCGGGGTGTCTACCACATAGGTAAAGCGCAACTGGAGATCCTGTCCTGCCGGCAAGGTTACCTGGCGGGTCTGGGGTTTCTCATGGGTTACCGGTAGAGAAGAGAATTCTGCGGTGAGCAATAACCGGGTTTCCTTGTCCGGCCCTTTCAGGGTAAGCAGGTGTATGGCTGTGTCGCCTTGCGAATAGATCCCGTGGGGTTTATTCAGTACCACAGTGCTGGATAACCGGTCTGCCAGTTGCAGCGGCCGCAGGTAACAGGGACCCCTGTAAAGACCCCGTCCCCCGGCCGGGGAGCCCACCCGCAGCGCCAGCGTATTGTCCAGTCCCCACTGCCACAGATGTTCGGGGACCTGGTAGGTGCGTAAGGCACCCACGGGATAGCTGAGATTGGGCGGCAGCGTGCCTGTGGCGGCTATACGGGTACCGTTGATCCATAGTTCGTCTGCCCCTTCCAGGTAACCCAGGCATAACAGCAATCCTCCCTGTGCGGCGGCCAGCTTGCGCCAGTTATCCGGCAGGAAGATACGGGTGCGGTACCATACGGTTTGCGGGGTGTGCGGCCGCAGGTGCCCCGGCAGCGGGCTGCCTGCATCCACTGCCAGCCAGTTGCGCTCGTCCAGCGTGCGTGCGCCGTTCTGAGGCAGATCCTTGGATTGATAGCGCCAGGTAGTTTCCAGTCGCAGGGTATCCTGGGCTTCCAGTGCGGCAGGATTGCCGGCCAGGATGCCCAGGACGAAGAGGAGCGGAGGAAACCATAGGTGCGGAATCATCATCCAAACATAAGTAAATAAGTCTCCCAAGTATAATCGTTGCAGGAGGGTTTTTCCGGAAAAATCCTTCGGCGGCATGCCGCAATCAGCCCCTTCCCGGTTACCCTAATGTTAAGAAAAAACAAGAAAGGTGCATATCTGTCTTTCTAAAAGAGCTATCTTTATCTTTTGAACTTTTCAAAGAAAATATTTCATAATCTCTCAAATTATAGAAATTGTTGATAATGCTTGATATGGCAACTTTTTACCGTAGTGTGAGCAAGTTCTTCTGCGTAGTTCTCCTAATCCTGAGTAGTACCTCCGCCTGGGCTCAGCCTGCTAATGACAACTGCGTCAATGCCCAGGTGATCACCATTACCAATGGCGGTTTTGACCTGGGGGTGTTCAGCGCCACCCCGGTGAACCCCACCCTGGCTACCCTGCAGGGAGGAGAGTATGTGCACCCTGCCCAGTTTGCGGCCAACAAGTCCATGTGGTATACCTTTACCATCCCCACCACCCGGCAGATACAGATCCTGCTGGCGCAGCCGACAGGGGGCACGCTTTCGCCCACGGATGCCGGCTGGACGCTCTACCGTGCCAGTACCACAGATTGTTTGCCCACGGTAGCTCAGGTGATCGAGCCCAGCATTCCCAATATCGAAGGCTTTACGCACGACTGCCTGCGGCCCGGTACCTATCTTATCCAGGTGACGATGAATGCGGGGGTTAACCAGCCGTTGTATATAGAGCTTACTCTCAATCATCCCTCTGCTGTGGAGACCCAGTATGACTTTGCGTCCCGGGCCTATAACTTCGGTACACTGAACGGCGGCGGTCCGCCGGCCACCTGGTCTCGTATCTACGATGTGGGTTGCCAGTCTATCCACGCCACAGAAGGCACCTGCCCCCTCCCGAATTACACCCAGAGCACCTGGCATGTGTTCCGCACGGATGCGCACCCCGATCTGGTGCGTTTTGAGGTGGCGCAGAATGCCCCCTGGGACGGGATCCCCCGCAGCTGGGGGTATGTGTTGTACCAGGGAGATGCCCGGCTGGACAGTATTGCCGACGGTATTGGCGCCGGAGGAGAAGACCTTACCCTCATACAGCCGTGCACAACCATTACCCAGACCAGTGTGAATGCCACAACGGCCGGCCCGGCCGCCAGTGTGGTGCACCATTGCCAGCTACTGCCCAATACTACCTATAGTATACAACTGTTTCATCCTGCCGATTATTCGCGCAGCATCGTCACCCGTCTCTATGAGGTAGGGGGGCCTGTCAGCATCAGCGCAGACCCGTCTGCTATTGCGCCCAGCCGCCAGCTGGGCATATTGCCTTCCGGCGCCACAACCACTACGGACCGCTTTTCCTGCGTGGGCAACCTGAGCAACTACACCGCCACCTGCCCCGAGCTGGCGCCCGACAGCTATTACCTGAGTGGCTCGGATACCATGGATGTGCAGCAGCTGATCACCCTTGAGCTGAATGAAACGACCTATGTGCGGTT
>JAHBTG010000104.1 GCA_019638695.1 Bacteroidota bacterium
GCTCTTGAAGAAATAATCAGGCGCCTGCCAGTCCCACACGAACATGCGGCTCATGGATGAGGCCGCCACCCGGCTCCAGGAGTCTGCCCAGGATTCGCCAGCCGTCAGTTGCCCCCAAACAATGATCACGGCCCCCACCATGACTACCGTCTGCAACACATCGGTATACATAACCGTGCGAATGCCGCCCCGCCAGGTATACAACATGATAAAAGCCACCGTAAGGGTCGCCAGCAGCCAGAACGGCAAAGTCACCTCCCGGA
Source organism: Bacteroidota bacterium (assembly GCA_019638695.1). Classification (GTDB taxonomy): domain Bacteria; phylum Bacteroidota; class Bacteroidia; order J057; family JAJTIE01; genus JAHBTG01. The sequence goes on from JAHBTG010000104.1 coordinate 264, forward strand.
AGAGCACGGCCTGCAGCACGCTGACTGCCAGGTAGAGCCGCACGGCAGAGCCTATCCCTCGGGATATGAGGAAGAACCAGGCACCCGAGCGGTAACTCTGCGGACCCAGCCGCTGCCCCAGGTAACCGTATATGCTGGTAAGCCGCAGCCGGTAATACAGGGGCAGGAGCACATGTGCGATCACAAAATACCCCACAAAATTGCCCATTACCACCTGGAAGTAGGTAAAATCACTGCCGGCGCCCACTTTGCCAGGTACCGAGATAAAGGTGAGGCCGCTCAGGCTGCTGCCCACCATACCAATGGCCACCATCAGCCAGGGGGCGCGGCGGTTAGCCACAAAATAACCGCTCAGGTCATCCTTATGGCGGCGGTTGCTCCACCAGGCCAGCAGACTGATCAGTCCGAAATAGACCACCAGCGCCAGCAACAGCCATATGGGATGTGTATACATGCTGTGCCAAAGTAAACCCCGTGAGGATGAAGTATATCCACGATGCGGGCAAAGATATCCCCTTGCCAGCGCCAGATAAGTGACATAGGGTAAACTAACCCCGGGATACCAGACGAATGACAATGGCCCTTAACTTTGCAGGGTTATGATAGACCTGCGCAAGACATTTGCGAGATATACCGGCACCCTGCGCCACCAGAAGATCTGGTATGTACTCAATAATGTGCTGCATGCCAGGCAGTTGCGCGGCAACATTCCCCTGTACCGGCAATATGGCATTCGCAGATCGGTATTTGCACCCATCAACAGCAGCCATATCTCTCAACCGGGGCCACTGCCCTGGCTGGACCGCCCCGAGGTTTACACCCACCTGGACAGCGATCCTGTCTACCGGCGCCTCACCCCGCAGCAACAGCAATGGGTGCAGGACTGGTGCCGGGACGGCTACCTGCTGCTGCGCGGCTTTGCCAGCCCCGAACGGGTGGCCGCCCTGAATGCAGAGGTGGAAGCGTTGCTGGCTAGCGGCAGATTGCGCTATAACTACACGGGGGTGAAGATCATGGATGCGCTCCATACCAGCCCGCTGGTACAGGCAATGTCGGAAGACCATGAAGTGATCTCCCTGCTGGCATTATTACTTCAACGGCCTGTGCGCCCCTTCCAGTCCATAAACTTCAAACAGGGAAGCCAGCAGAAACTGCACTCGGACTTTATCCATATGGCCACCGAGCCGCGGGGTTACCTGGCGGCGGCCTGGCTGGCACTGGAGCCCATTGATGCCGGTAACGGGCCGTTACTGTATTGCCCGGGGAGCCACCGTCTCCCCTATGTTATGCTGCCGGACTTCCCGCACCAGAACACGAAATGGACACTGGGGCGCGACAGTTACCGTGCCTATGAAGCGCATATCGAACGTTTGGTGCAGGAACAGCAGCGCTCTGTTGTGCAAATGGAGGCACAGGCCGGGGATCTGTTCATCTGGCATGCCAACCTGCTGCACGGCGGGGCCCCCATACTGGACCCGCAGCGCACACGCAAAAGCATGGTCACCCATTACCTGGCCCAGGACGTACTCTGCTACCATGAGATCACGGAGCGCCCTACACTTTTCGGAAAAAACCCATAACCGCCCTACACCCTACCTCTCCATAGCATCAGGCCAGCCTGCACAGCAGATTGCTTTCCTTCATTCATGGCTGAAAAGCAGTCACACTGCAAAACCCCAAAGCTTCAGGTCGCTTTCCTGAAGGCTGTAGGATTATATCCTGCATTCTGCTAACATTGTGTGCCAATATCTGTTATACACCTAAAAACCCCAAGAAGAAGAACCTATCGCACACCGAATGGAAAAACCCATTTACCTGAAAGGCCTGAACGGCATACGAGCTATTGCTGCTATTATCGTCATGATAGGGCATATTGAAATTCATAAACGATCTGAAAATTTCTTTAAATTAGTCAACTTGGACTATACGGGTTTATTCGCAAGATATGCCGTAGATATATTCTTTGTACTCAGTGGATTCCTGATCACATTCCTGCTAATAAACGAAAAAGAGAAGACGGGGACTATCCATATCAAGAACTTCTTGATACGAAGGGCACTGCGGATATGGCCACTCTATTACCTGGTCTTCCTGGGAGTACTGCTGGGTGCCAACTTCATACCCTTGCTGGATATCAGCCAGTTTACAACAAAAGGCATTAACACCTGGCAATCTACAATCTTGTACCTATTACTGCTTCCCCAGGTAGCATTTGCACTCAATCTGAGTTTCTATTGCGTAGATATATTATGGTCAATAGGCGTAGAGGAACAATTCTACCTATTCTGGCCTTTTTTCATGAAATATTCTAAAAGAATATTGTTCGTTTCACTCACAATCATCGCCGTATTCCCTATCCTCAGACTATTGTCTGATTTTAACCTTACCGGAAAATACTTCAGGCTATTTGACGAAAGCACCTCCGGATTTATAAGCATCTTTCTGTACCAGTCCAAATTTGACCTGATGGCAATTGGTGCGGTCACTGCATTTATCCTAACAAGCAAGTCCAGATGGAGCCTTCTCTTTCTCGAGAAAATAAAACTCCCCATAGTTCCTTACCTGGCATTAGCTATGATCATACTCCTTTGGATGCATTATGGATTACTCCCGGTATTCATGCAAATGGACGTGCAGGCAGTATTTTACGCCATCATCATACTATTCGTTTGTGTAACCCCAAAACCTATAAGACTGCTGGAAAATCGCGTCATGAATCTACTGGGAAAGCTATCCTTTGGAATCTATGTATTTCATGAGATTGGCATCGTTATTGTCTCCAATACCTGTAATTATCTCGAAATACACAGTTTCAGGAGCCTGCCTGCCAGCATCGCCTATACGCTTTCCGTAGCTACGCTAACTATTGGGATGGCGGCATTATCTTATTTTTTCTATGAGCGGAGATTCCTGCAAAAGAAGAAGCAGTTCATGGTAGTCAGGAGCACTAATGACAGTGCAGACAGGGACTAGACGAGCAGATAGCCAAAGTACCCTGTGTGCTCTTCTTCCGGGTAACTGAGCCAAAGGATCAGCAGAACGAAGACAGCAATGAAAAAAGGACGTAATCTTCCTGATTCTATTTTTTTGGATAAGTACACAGGCCCATCGGGGGCCAACGGGGAACCTCACAAGAGCGATTGCCCCATCAGGCGCCAGCCCCTTTCTTGGCCAGTTGGTCGGCATACTCATTCCATTTGTCCCCCGTGTGGGCCTTCACTTTTACATAGTGAACGCGCAGGCGGGCACGAGCCTTCTGCATAAAGTCACGATACCGCTGCGTGAGCGGCTGTTTGGCCTTCCAGGTACCCTGCGCCCACTCGGCAATACCCATATAATCATAATACAGGGTAAGCTCCGGGACGCCTTGATCCAGCGCCCACTGCACCACCTTGCCCGTGGCCACCAGTTCACCCGCCACCTGGCGGGTACCATCTGCATACTCATCCGGCACCGGGCCGCAGAACTGCGCCAGTATCTTCCCGGCGCCGTCCAGCACCACGGCGCCGTAGCCCGTGCGCCCGGCCATCCAGCTTCCATCCACATAAGCATGTATCATGGGCGCAAGTTAGTTTTTCTACTTTTGCAGTATGACAACATCTACCGAATGGCTTAGCCAGTTTCGCCACCGCACGCCGGTGGAAATACGATATGCAGATATAGACATGATGCGCCACGTGAATAATGTAACCTACCTCACCTACCTGGAGCAAGCCCGCATCTGCTATGCGCGCGACGTCCTGGGCTGGGACGGCCGGTGGGACACGCTCAACATCATTGTGGCCAGCCAGCAGTTCGACTACCTGCAACCCGTGTTTTTGTTTGACCGCCTGGAGATCCGCACCCGCACAGCCCGCATAGGCACCAAAAGCTTTACACTGGAATATGCCGTGGTGCGCCTGCAGGCAGATGGCACGGAAGAAGTCTGCGGCAAAGGCAGCACGGTAATGGTTACCTTTGACTTTGTGCACAACCGCTCATACCCCATGCCGGATCACTGGCGGGCAACGGTCATTGCCTATGAACCTGCTACCCCGGCCTGATCCTATTTCCCCCAATACCCGCCTATGCCCACCATCCTTATCACCGGCATCAGCCGCGGCATAGGCCGCGCCATTGCCACACGCTTTCACCAGGAGGGGTATCACCTCATCGGCTGTTCCCGTTCGGAAGACTCCATCCGGGCATTCAGAGAAGACTTCCCCATGGCAGCCATTCACCGGGTAGACCTGGCAGATAAGGCCCAGCTGAAAGCCTTTGCCGCACAGTACGCAGCCATCCCCATAGATGTACTGGTCAACAACGCCGGGCTATTTATTCCCGGGGGCGTTACAGAAGAAGATGACAGCGTATATGAAACGCTGATGCGCACCAATATGGACAGCGCCTATTACCTCACCAAGGCGATAGTCCCGGGCATGAAAGCCCGGCAGCAGGGCACCATACTGAATATCTGCTCCACCGCCAGCAAACTGGCCTATGCTAATGGCGGCAGCTATGCCATCAGCAAACACGCCATGCTGGGTTTTAACCGGGTGCTGCGCGAAGAACTGAAACCGCACGGGGTGCGCGTGGTGGCGCTGCTGCCCGGCCCCACCTACACAGATAGCTGGATACCTGCCGGGCTGCCGGCCGAACGGTTTGTGCCCGCCGCTGCCATTGCAGACCTGGCCTGGACGGCTGTCAACCTGCCCGCAGGTACTGTGATAGAGGAACTGGTGGTGCGCCCGCAGCTGGGGGACATCTGATCAATCCTGGGCCTTTTTAAAGCGGGGCATAGCCTCCGGGTGGCCATATTGAGGGTCAAGGGCATACAGCACCCAGCGTGTGTCTTCCTGCACCGGGCGATAGTAAGCTACCAGGCCATCCTGCTCCATGCGCACAATGCCTTCCTCTTCCAGCCATTCCCCCACGTATTCCCGCAGGGTTTCCTTGCCGCCTTCTAGCGGGGCAAAACCAAATTGCAGGCGCGGATACACGCCTCCGGCCTGTAGCGCGTCCCGGGTAATCTCTCCCTGGTCATACAGTTCCTGCAACATATAAGCCTGCTGCACACGTAGGAACACCAGGCGGCCTTCCGGACCAGTTACCGGTTCATGGAACACATATATCCAGTCTCCCACCAGGTCCCGGAGCGGATACGGCTGCGCCTGCAAGCCCGAAACCGCGCTCCCCTGGAGGATAATTGCCCAGCAAAACCAGAAAAAACGGCGCATTTTTGTTTTATTTGTAAACATAAGGCTTTTTGTCCTACCTGCTTCTTTATACAAGTTATGAAGTATCCGCTCTTGCTGCTAGCACTATTCGTTTGGGGTGTAAACCTTGCACAGGCCCAGAATGTAGGCATAGGTACCCCGCTCCCCCACTCCAGCGCCAAAGTAGACATTACCTCCACTACCTCAGGGCTGCTCATTCCCCGCATGAGCACAGAACAGCGCAATGCCATTGCCGGCCCTGCCACAGGGCTCCTGGTCTACAACCTCACCACCAACTGCCTGAATATGTACAACGGTACCAAATGGGTGGAGTTCTGTGCTACCGTGCCGCCCTGTACCCAGCCCGGTGCACCGGTCACCAGCTATAACCTGGCCTACACCTGCGATACCAGCCTGAGCCTGCTGGCCAGTACGATTCCCTCCGCCACCTATGTGTGGACGGGCCCCAATAATTACTTTTCCACCGCACAGAACCCGGTACTGGGAGATGTGGGACCCGGCCATAGCGGCACCTATACCGTGCGGGCCAACCTGGGTGGCTGTTATTCCGATGAATCCCAGGTTGCGGTTACAGTGCCCGCAGCCGCAGCTCCCTACCGCAGTTGCCTGGAGATTCTGCAAATGGGCGCCAGCACAGGTAACGGCGCCTATACCATAGACCCGGACGGCCCCGGAGCGCTCCCCGCCATGAACTGCTACTGCGACATGACCACCAACGGCGGCGGCTGGACGCTGGTACTCAACTACCTGCACCAGGCAGGCACCACCCCGGCGCTCACTATCCGTACCAACACCTTGCCGTTGCAGAACAGCACCACGCTGGGAGATAACGAAAGCGGAAGCCTCTATTGGGGCCATGCCGCCAACGGCCTGATGAACAGCCTGTGTTTCACGGAATTCAGAATGTACGGGCGCATCTCCAAACATGCGCGGGTGCTGCACTTCAAGTCCTCACAC
>JAHBTG010000105.1 GCA_019638695.1 Bacteroidota bacterium
TGTGTGCGCTCGCAGGACCTGGTCCTGGATATACATTTCAATGCCGGGCCTCCGCAGGCTACCGGTACGGAATGTTTTGTGGCCACACAGGCCAGCCAGCGGTCTCTTGGTATAGCCAAAGAACTGGCTGCCCTCACGGCTGAAGTGCTGCACATTCCTAACCGCCACCGCTTCAACGGCCACCAACCCAAACGGGAATACCAAACGGCTCATGACAGGCTGGGTATCATGCGCTTGCCTACAGATGTGGTGCTGTGGGAAGTATGCTTCATCACCCGGCAGGAAGACCTGGCGGCTTACCGCCGGCATTTTCCGGAGCTGGCCCGCCGGGTAGCCCGCTTCCTGGCTTTGCGCCTGGCGGCCTGATTGTTTATCCCTTACCTCATCCCTTTCCCTTTTATGACAAAGCTTATGTATAGGTTGTCAGAAGATATTGAGAACTTGCTGGGCCTTGGCCTGCGGTTCAAATACTGGATGCTTGCCCAGGTGGGCGGTATCTCGCTGGCCGGCCTGTGGGCCTGGCTCAATGCCGGTGTAGATACGTATATCTGGCATCCCAGTGTTACCTACTACCTCATGCTCACCATCCTGGTGGCAGATTTTGGTACGGGTAGCTGGTTGGCCTGGCGCCAGGGTCGTTTTGAGACCCGCAAAGCCCTGCGCAGCGTGTGGAAACTGGTGACCTATACCTTTTTGCTGGCGCTGGCCCATAACCTGGGCAAAACCGAGCGCATGTTCAGCTGGCTGCCCGAAGCGGTGCTTTTCCCCATGATCATCCTGCTGCTGCTCAGCATGCTCAAGAATATGAGCCTGCTGGGGTGGATAGAGCCTCACCTGGCGGCCATCCTGTACAGGAAAATAGATACTTATAAAAACCCGGATACGGATGCTTCCTCCCATACTCCTGAGTCATAGGCTGTGGATGACGGCGGGCCTGGTGCTGGCAGTTGCCGGCTGCTGTCCCAACCGTCGCCTGTACCAGCATGTGTATGAACGCGTAGTGAAAGATACTGTGGTGATTACCCCGGGTGTGCAGTTGCAGCAGGTGTTTTCCTGTGGCGATACCCTGCAGATAGATACCGGGCAGTTGCGTCTTCGGCTGGTACCTGCTCCCGTTTCCCCGGCAGACGCTGTTGATCATCCCCTGCGCTATAACCTGCAGGCAACCTGCGTGCCCGAAACCTTGCATGTGCCCCGGGTAGTCCGGGAGACCATCCGGGTAAATGCACCTGCCGCCCCGGCACGAAATGCTTTTTTTCACTGGACCGGGGTGGCGTTCTGGGGTTTACTGTTCCTTTCTCTGCTGTTGTTTTTCCTTATCCAACTCAAACGATGAATAATCTTACTTCTTATCACCCCACATCCTGCGCCGAGGCGGTGCAGTACCTGAAGCAGTGTTGTGCCCGCACGGAAAAAGGCGGCGTCCGGCACATGATCCTGGTAGACAAGTATTACCAGCCCACGCTGGAAAGTGCCTTGGATGCCGCAGGCGATGACCGGCAGGCCCAGCTGGCTGCCTGGTTCCAGGCCCTGCAGGCGGATAAACTGGTGGTCATTCCCAATGTGCTGGGCAATTACAACGGAGGTGAACCCGTGGAGAGCCAGGGGTATGGCGGTGCGCAAAGCCGCACCACCGGCATGACCCATACAGCAGTGGTGGATGATGTGAATGTGGTGGGTAACCGCGTCTTTGCGCAGGCCATCATGCAGTCGCAGCGTTATGTGCTGTGGTTTGCTACCAGCGATCTTATCTGGAATACGCACAGTCCCTGCGGTATCAGTGTGCAGATGCCTGTGGAGCGGGAGTATACCAGTGAGCTGAAATACGTCTACACCCTGCAATGGAGCAGTCTGAACCCTCCTCAGCATTACTGGCTGCCCCTCTCTTTGTTTGACTGTGCGTCTTTCTCCGCCGCCATAGCCCTGGAAAGCGTTGTGGGGAGCACTCTCCATTTTGAGGCCACCTATGAAAGTGCCTGTACAGGCGGCGGCACCATTACCCTGGACAGCATCCTGCTGGATGATGGCAGCGCGGTGACAAATGTGACCAGCCAGTACACGCATACACCTTTCAGTATTACCTCCGGCAGTTTGTCAGATACCTTCACGGTTACTAAAAACAGCGGTTCTCCGGCTGCCGGTATCTATACCTTCCGCTTCGGGGTATCGGGCTGCGGGCAGGCCGCCCCTCAATGGGTGGAAGTGGTGCATGTGGTGGTCTAAAGCCTGTTTTCTGCCATAACTCATACTGTCTCTTTTCGTTTCTCCCCGGTATTCAATTCCCCCCTTCGCTACCAGAGCAGGGGGGGAGGCCGGCGGAGGCATCACCCTTGTTTTTTCATCCCGTATGTTTTCCTTTCTCAAGCGTATACTGCACAAGTCCCGGCCCGTTTCCCGGGAGCACCCTTTTCGCACGCTGCTGGATCCCGGCCATGAAGTGGTACATGCCTTTGATTTTGAGGGCGTCCGGTACTGGAAATTCAGTAATGAATACAACCTGCCCTTTGAACGCATGCAGGCGGCTGTCGGCATCCTGGAGGAGCTGGATATGGGTGTGGACAGGGAATATTTGCAGGCCAGCATGGCAGCGGTAAAAACACATCTGGAGCAGGGTAAGCTGGGGGAAGCCTGGAAATGGGTGCATGAGCTGGAGGAGCGCCTCAGCTGGCCGGTGGATGCAGACCGGGTATACCGGCTGGCAGCCGTGGTATTCATGCAGGCTGATGAGAACCCCTATGCGTATGACCCCGCCCTGGCTCGCCGCAAGATAGAGCGCTGGAGCACCCGGGACCGGGATGCCGAACTGCTGCGCAGTTTTTTTTTGAGCCTGGGGCTCGCCAGTTACTTGGGGCCCTTGACGGATGCCGGCATCGTTTTGCCAGACTTTATGCAGGCGCAACGGCAGGTGAAGCTCAGGCAGCTTTCCGCCCTATGCACGCTGCTCTACGCACAAGCGAAGACAGCCGACTGGTACAGCTCTATGCGGCAGGAGGCTACAGACCTCAAGACATTGCTGCCCTGAGGCGCCTGGGCTGGTATGATTTTTTACTCTTACTGGAATCTCAACTTGATACCCCTCTTCCATGAATGATTTTTCCCTGGAATACCCGGATCCTGAGAAGATCCGTGCTGCGGTGAGCGCCACACAGGCCCTGAACGAAGCCCAGCGGGTACTTATGCAAACGGCAGCTGAGGCCGGCCGGGTGCTGGGCCAGAGCGACAAGCAGCTGAGCCAGACCACCAAAAGTGTGGGTAATCTCAGAGATACCATACAGGCTGCACAGATCGGCAGCGCGCTGGAGGCCGTGGGCCGCACGGCACAGCTCCAGGCGCAGGTGGTGGGCAAAAGCCTGCAACAACAGGCTGGCGCTATTGCCAGCCATTACCAGGGGCTGGCCAGTGGCCTTGAGCGCCTTATGGGCGCTTCTGCCCGCAGGGCGCAGCAGGATATGGAACGCAGGCGCAAGGCCAGCGAGGGGCTTATCCGGGAGCGGGAAGAGGAGATCGTAACGTTGCAGGCCCTGGAAGCCCAGGCCAGCGGTACCCGCCGCCAAAACATACAACAGGAGATCGCCTTGCGAGAGGCTGCCACAGCCCAGGAAAAACAGCGCATACAGTCCCTGGAGGCAGAACAGCGCAAGGCTGCTTTGCAAGCTGCCCGCCGTCAGCGGGATATGGCCGTCTTCGGTAGTGTGGTAGACACCGCCCGCGCCATTCTTCAGGCGCTGGCCAATGACACGATCCCTTTTACCCTGCGCTTTGCTACTGCCGCTGCGGCAGGTGCCACGGGTGCCTTGCAGCTGGCTGCCATCAGGGCGCAGCCGCTCCCGCAGTTTCGTCATGGCGGGCCAGTAGACGGGTTGTTGAAGGGGCCTCGCCACCGGCAGGGGGGGATTCCCCTGGAAGCGGAAGGCGGGGAATGGGTTTTCTCCCGGGAAAAAACCCGGCAGTTCCGACCCTTGTTTGAAGCTATCCAGGCAGGAAAACTAAAGCCTGTCTCCCACCTGTCGCCCAATGAGGGTGTGGCACGAGGAGGCCCGCCGGGTGATATGGCTGCCCTGGCCACTGCTTTGTCCAATCTGAAGCAAGTGCATGTCCATGTAGATGAAAAGGGCTTTCGCATAGCCGAACAGGCTGCACACAGCCGCACAATCTACCTCAATAACCGTTACCGCAGCTAACAGCTAATCGTTACTCTATGTATTGGAAATTCAGCCTCAGACACCCTTCTGTGACTGGCGATGCCTGGACCGAGGTGGAGGAACCGATTGGTTGGGATAGCGCGGAGATCACTCTGGCCCGTGATGCCAAATGGCATGGCATAGGGGTGACCTACAGCCTGCCGGTAAAGTTCTACGGGCAAGGATATGCCATTCTGAAACAAGTGCACGACCTGTATGCCACAGATGAACCGTTGTTGTGCCGGGTAGCCCACCGGACCTCCGATGAAGTATTTGCCCCCGTTTTCCAGGGCCGGCTGAATATGGGGGGAGTGGTCTTTAGCTGTGAGGATGGCCTGATGCTGGCGGAAGCCAACCTGGAAGAAGACGGCGCCGCCCAGGTGCTGCGCAGCCGCATGGAGGCCCAGGTGGACCTGCGCAGCCGGCGTAGCCTGGACAGCGCTGCAGATGACCTGCCCGCCTATGACTGGGCAGACTATGACCTCACCCTTTTGCCGCAGGCGCTTATCCGTCGTACGTTGCTGCGGCACGGGCTCAGTGCGCCCTATGCCTATGATATGATCACGGGGTTTGGCCCGGGTACCGCGTATAACAACTGGCTTCATGACCCTGTGTATATCGCTGTTATAGATGAGCAGGGTGGGGCCCAGAGCATTGCAGCGCCTTATCAGTCGGGTATAGGCACTGCCTATCCGTTAACCAATCGTAGCCCGGTGTTCCGGGTGCCGGAGGCTTTCAGTACCCTGAAACTCAAACTGAAGGCCCGTTACCGGGTGGAGATTGCAGATGCCGGATTTGATTACCTGGTGAACCCTGTGGTCCGGTATAATACGGATCCTGCTGCTGCACCGGCCCTGGTGGGCGGCACAGATATCTGGGCTGCCGCTCCTGTGCTGCATGCGGCCACCTTGCCGGGAGGAACGCAGACTTATACCTTTGATATAGACCTGGTCTATGACACGCCCCCTATTGGTGCGTTGGACTATGTGTTTGTCAATTTCGGTTTTGGTTCGGCCATCATTCCGCCCAACCCGGTTCCGCAACTGACTTCTTTTATCGGTGCACAGGAAGTGCGGGTGTTCCAGGAGGATTTTGTGCTGGAGATACTGGACTATAGCTTGTCTGCAGCTACCGGCACCAAGGCCATCCTGGTAAACGAGGCCCTGGCGCGTATGGCAGAGAGCCTTACCGGTGGCAAGGTAACGGCGCTGAGCAACCTGTTCGGCCGGGCCGGCGTGCATGCGTCGCAGCCGCTGCCTGCCCCCTCCGGGCTGAACGGGGATGCCCATAACCTGGCCCTGGCTGCAGGATTGCAGATCCGCCGGTTGCCGGTGCGCCCGGATGCCTCGGGTAACGTTTTGCCCACGCCCTTGTTTACCAGCCTGCAAGCACTGCTCAGCAACCTGGATGCCTGTTACAATATAGGCTGGGCATTGGAAGAGGTGCCGTCGGGCGCCACCCTGCCAGCAGAACTGACGGGTATTGCTGCCCAGGTCCTGCGTGTAGAGACCAAGCGATATTTCTATCAATATAGCCCTGTTGTCAAAGTATTGCAGGCTATACGCGAATATGAGCTGCGTCCTTTGGAGAAAGAGTTGTATACCCGGGTAGAAGGAGGCTATGACAAGTTTGAAACGGAGAGCCTCAATGGTTTGGAGGAATTCAATACCCGATGGGAGTACCAGGCGAACATACAGCGCAGTGAAAGCGCCCTGAATATCCGGTGCAGCTATATTGCCGGCGGGTATCTCATGGAGAAGATACGCCGCATAGACCCCGATGCGGAGGGCAGCACCGATAATCCGCATGATAATGATGTGTTTTTCATTGCTACTGCCAGGAGCAGCGGTACCCATTTTGATGGAGAACCCTATGCGCCCCTGGTGACGAGTGAGCGCGCCGAAAATTGCATTCCCGCAGCGCCGGAGTATGCTCCCGAGGGAAATCTTATAGACGGCCGGCGGGCCTATAACCTGCGCCTGGCCCCGCAGCGCAACTTTATCCGCTGGCTGAATGTGCTCTTTGCGCCGCTGAAACCCCATAGCGCTGCTCCCGTGTACCGGACCAGTAAGGTAGAAGGCAATGCAGCCGAATATTTTCTGCTGGATGACGATACCCTGGCAGATGAGGAAGCGGCTCGTAACTATGATCCTGCAAGCCAGTATATCAGCGGCCGCAATGCACCTTTCTATGAAACCACGGAATTGCGCTGCCAATA
>JAHBTG010000106.1 GCA_019638695.1 Bacteroidota bacterium
TTTCCGTCCTCCGGGCTCAGCGGGGCACGTCTTTTGCTGCGTGCACGCAGGTGCCGCCAGGTTAGCAGCATCCCCTCACTGACGGTGCGAAGCGCTACGCTTATTTGTTTCCAGTACCCCGGCATCTTTTCATCTGCAAATACAAGCAAAAATAATTTCTTTTGTGCCTATGAAAACCATTTGCCTTGGAATACTCTTCGCCGCGTTACAGATTGGAGTGCAGGCACAGACGGAGACCCGTATTACCTGGGATCCCGAGTTGGGGAAAGTCACGGAGCTGATTGCCCGCAAGGATGGCGTCCGCCACGGTACGCAGGTGTGGTTGCTGAACGGTATTATGTATCGCAAGGAATACTGGGAGTATGATCGCCTCGTGGGCCCTGTGGAGGAATATTGGGCCAATGGCCATATCAAAGCCCGGTATGGAGTAGACCGGGAGGGCAGGCTGGATGGCGCCTGTTACCGGTATTATTCCAACCGTAAGCCGCTGGAAGCAGCCCATTATGCACATGGCGCGTTATTGCCCGGTTCCCTGCGTACCTATTACCCTAACGGCAGGGTGGCGGCCATTCGCTGCTACCGGCAATGTGAGGTAACCCCTGCCCACGGTGCTTTGCCTGATGGGGTGCCGTGGCCTTTGGTGGGGGTGGCTCCCGGGCCGGGATTGCAGTCGGATAGCACCTGGGTGTTGTATAATTACCGGGGAAAGATCCACCGCCAGCGCGACTATAGCTGCGGCAACGTGCTCCGGGAGCAACAGTTTGCAGACTTCCAAGACACACTGGTGGGAGGAACCAACCCTTCCCTTGCAGATTTTACCCTGAAGAATTTCCTGGTAGGACTGGACTCTGCCGGATATCCCCTGGTGGTGAAGATGAAAGGCCGCTATGAGCGCAGAACCCACCAGGAGGCCTGGGCCAACCGCCGTAAGTGGATCAATAAGGAGCTGGTGGAATCCTACTTTATCTCCAGGATGCGCAATACGGAGGCCCTGAAGACCTATTATGAAGGTGGCCGCACCCGCAGTAGCCTGATCCACCAGATGGGTGCGCCTACCCGTCAGGGCGCCACTTTTTATTCGGGTACCCAACGCAAAGAAACCTGGACGGAAGACCTGGGAGGCAGCCGTATGGGAGAATATACCCATTACTGGGCCAATGGCCGGGAGTATATCCGTGGCTATTACGTGCAGGACAGTACCCGGGTGCTGCGCATGCTCACCCTTACGGACAGGGGTGAGAAAACAGAAGTGCCTCTCCATCCCAGCCTGAAACACGGCACCTGGCGATATTATGACTACGACGGGGCGTTGGTGCGCGAAGAATACTGGGAGATGGGCCAGCTCCGCAAAGAATAACGGGCCCCTCCAGAACTAACTGCCCGAGTCTGCCTTCTTCAAGGCCCTCAGCTCTTTCTCCAGCTTGGCTTTGCGTTTAGCGGCATTCTCTATCTTGCCCTGGATCTCGTTGCGCAGCGCGTCGCCTTTCTTGCCTTTCTGGATAAAGAGGATGTTGTTCTCAAACTGGGTAATCTCCTCTTCCAGCTCACGGATCTGTCGGGTGAGGCGCTTCCGTTCCCCGTCCAGGGCATCCTGCCCTTTCTCCGCCCGTATGGCCAGGTATTTACTTTCTTTCTGGATGTTCTCCAGCTTGGATGGGTCGTCTATGGTCAGCGACAGGTAGCGGTTCCAGGCGGTTTGCCAGCGATTGGCCATGCGCCCGGCGTCTTTACGCGGTACTTCCCCAATGGCCTGGTATTCGGCCAGCAGGGCCTGTACCTGGGCGGTCAATGCCTCCCTGGCCTCTCCTTCCAGGCGGGTGTCTTCTGCTGCGGGGGATTGCCGGGCAATCAGGTCCTCCAGCTTCCCGGCAACCGCTTCCTTGGCCTTCAGGTGTTCTATTTCCTGCTCCATAGCTGCTGCGTGGCGGTTCTTTAGCCGCTGGAAGAACTTGTCGCATGCCTTGCGGAAGCGATTCTGGATCTTGCGGGCATCCTTGTGGGTATCCGGGCCGGTGGTCTTCCACTGCTGTTGCAACTGTTTCAGGGTATTGGCCGTTTTGTCCCATTCACTGCTTTCGGCCAGTGCATCCGCCTGTTCTGCCAGTTTGCGTTTGGCTTCCAGCAACTGGTCGCGCTGGGCATCCAATCCTTTGAAGAATACCTGTTTGGCCTGGAAGAAATCATTGACCAGCGCCTTGAAACGACGGTTGAAGTCCGTGTTGACTTCCTTGGGTGCAGGGCCCTGGGCAAACCAGGCTTCTTGCAGCGCTTTGGTTTGCTCGGACGCCTGGTGCCAGCCCTGTACATCTTCTCCGGCATAGGCCGCCAGCGCCATCATCTGTTGCAGCATCTGCTCTTTGATGTCCTGGTTCTTGTGCTTGAGCTCGTCACGAGTCTCGTAGAAATCCCGACGGGCCTGGTAGAAACGCTCCGTGGCTTGCTTAAAGGCCTGCCATATAGTCTCGGAGTCTTTGCGCGGTACGGGTCCTATCTTTTTCCATTCCTCGTGCAGCTCATTGAGGCGTTCGGAAACGCCGGCCCACCAGGTGGGTTCTGTGGCTTGTTCTGCAGCGGGTTTGGCCAGCTCGTCCACCACGGCAATGAGTTTTTGTTTGGCCTCCAGGTTTACCTTGCGGTCCTGGTCTACCAGTTCCAGGTAGCTGCTGCGGAGCGAATAGAATTGATCCAGGAGGGCCTTATAGCTCTCATTGATCTCTTCCCTTTGCTGGCTATATACCGGGCCGGTCTCTTTCCACTTGTTCTGGATCTCCTTGACCTCTTTGTGCAATGCGGCATTCTCTTTGGTCACTAGCTCGCGCAGTTGGTTCAGAAGCTCCTGTTTGATACGGGTATTGACCTCACGGGCTTTGGCATCTTCTTCCTCAAACTGTTCCTTGCGCTTATTGAATTTAGCCAACGCTTCATTAAAGCGTGTGCTGAAGTCTACATTGCGCTGCTTCTCTTTCTGGCCCTCTTTGTCATCGGGCAGTATTTCTTTATGGCGCTCCAGCGTAAGCTCCCACACCTTGTCAAAACGTTTTTTGAGCAGGCCTACCCGGCGCAGGAACCTGCGCTCTATAGTTTCTGCCGCAATGACTTCCATGAGCAGCGTGAGCTCCTGTAATGAAGCCTGTTCCAGGGCCTGGGCAAAATCCTCGTCCTCGGCTTGCAGGATACCTGCTATAGCCAGTTTTAGCTGTTTCTCGGTTTCGGCAGCCAGTCTGCGGCGCTCCAGCTCCTCTTCTGCTATCGGCACAGGCGTAGCAGCAGGTAACTCCACAGGGGCAGTTTCCCGGGGCTCGGGGTGCGCTGCTAAAGGCTGGGTGTTTGCCTCGGCAGGTTCGGATGCCTGGGGCAGCAACTCGTTATCTTGGTTTTCCATGGCAATGGAGCAAATAAACTCGGAAGAAGTCTTGGGGGATCGATCTGGTATATAGGACTTAGAGCGAGGTGGTCCATCTGGCTACCTCTGCTTCAGAAACAGGTGGCAGTTCACCTGCCCCTTGGGAGGCTTCTGCCAGTGCTTTGAACAGTGAATCCGGGCGTTGTGCCTTAAGGTCTTGGCAGGTGCTTATGCCTACCTGGTGCAGGATCTTGACCCACACAAAAGGGATGCCCAGCTTCTCTGCGATCTCCAGGCTGATGGGGGTCGCCTGCTCCCGCTGCGGGCGCATCTGGGGGAAGAACAGCACATCCTGTATGCTGGGGCTGTTGGTAATGATCATGGCCAGGCGGTCTATGCCTATACCCAGTCCTGCGGTAGGCGGCATGCCATATTCCAGTGCGCGGAGAAAGTCCTCATCCAGCATCATGGCCTCATCATCGCCCAGGTCGCGGAGCTTGAGCTGTGCTTCAAAGCGCTCCCGTTGGTCTATGGGGTCATTCAGCTCGCTGTAGGCGTTGCAGATCTCTTTGCCATTACAAATAGCCTCAAAGCGCTCTACCAGTCCCGCCTGGGTGCGGTGTTTCTTGGCCAGGGGACTCATCTCCACGGGGTAGTCCATGATGAAGGTGGGCTGTATGAGGTTAGGCTCCACTTTTTCGCCAAAGATCTCATCTATGATCTTGGCGCGGTCTTTTGCCTGGCTGACATCTACACCCATCTGTGCGGCGGCCTTGCGCATGTCTGCCTCTGTCATCTGGCTGATGTCTACCCCTGTGAAGGACTCAATGGCGCCAAAAAGGGTGTAGCGTTTCCAGGGCTGACCGAAATCGATCGTGTGTGCGCCCACGGGTACACTGGTGGTGCCATGCACGGCCTGCACCGTGTGGCGCACCATGTCTTCTACCAGGTCCATCATCCACAGGTAGTCTTTATAGGCCACATAGAGCTCTACCTGTGTGAACTCCGGGTTGTGGAAGCGGCTCATGCCTTCGTTGCGGAAATCCTTGGCAAACTCAAATACCCCGTCATACCCCCCTACGATGAGCCGTTTGAGGTAGAGTTCGTTGGCAATGCGCAGGTACAGTTTCATGTCCAGCGTATTGTGGTGGGTGACGAACGGGCGGGCGTAGGCGCCGCCGTAGATTGGTTGCAGAATGGGTGTTTCCACTTCCAGGTAACCTTTGTCCACCAGGTACTGGCGCATGCTTTGCACCATCCGGCTGCGCTGCACAAAGGTCTTGCGCACCTGCGGATTTACCACCAGGTCCACATAGCGCATGCGATAGCGCTGTTCGGGATCTGTGAAGGCATCGTATACTACGCCGTCCTTTTCTTTGGGGAGGGGCAGGGGGCGCAGGCATTTGGACAGGATGGAGAACTCGTGTACATGCACGGTGATCTCTCCGGTCTGGGTAATGAAGGCGTGCCCTTTTATCCCTATGATATCTCCTAGTGAGAGCTGTTTTTTGAAGACCTCGTTATAGAGAAACTTGTCTTCCCCGGGGCATAGTTCGTCCCGGTTAAAGTAGAGCTGGATGCGGCCGTGGCCGTCTTGCAGCACGGCAAAACTCGCTTTGCCCATGATACGCTTGATGAGCATACGGCCAGCCAGGCACACAGACTGGAAGGCCTCCGGTTGGGTCTCATACCCTTGACGGATGGCCTCCGTCGTGGTATTGACAGGATATGACTGGCTGGGATAGGGATCCATACCCTGTTCCCGCAGGTAGGCAACCTCTTGCCTGCGAATAAGTTCCTGTTCGCTAAACGCTGTATCAATAACGGACATGCGCAATATGGGGAATTAAGAGCGCAAAAATAGGGAAAAACACATCGCAAGCTTGTATGGCAAGCGGGTATGCCCCCTTATCATGCAGGAATTAGGTATAATTAGTAACTCGCCCGCGCCTCTAAACAGGTCCCAGGTATCTCCTGATTCTCTTAGTGCTCCCGGGGGTGCGTGGGTTCGGGCCGGGGGGGCACATTCTGGATGTCCGCCTTTACAGACTTGAATTCCTGAGTGGTACCCTGGCCTTGAGGATCTGAGTCGATATAGCTTACGTTTTTGGTGTAAGGCTGGTTATAGAGCTCCGGGTTCAGGTATTTGCCTTTCTCCTCCGCAGGTTTTTCCATCACGGGGACTACAGGGTGCTGCTCTGCCCAGGGGTCTTTGCGGATGCCGGTTACCTGCCAGCTCACTTCCACGTTGGGTTCGTTGGTGCGGATGAGGAAACGGCCGTTCTCCACCTTCTGGCCAATGATCGCCTGGGCAAAGGTGCCTACCACGGTAAGCTGGTACCGGAAGTCCTTATTCAGAGTATGGAAATAATCGGGCAGTTCCACCCAGGCTTCGCCGCTGGCATTGGTGGTGACGTTGCCGTTATAGATATTCATCATATCCGGGCTTTCTACAAAGCTGTGGATGAGATATTTGTTGGCAGGGTCATCCGGGTGGTCTATCTTAAAGGTGCCCCCGCTTTTAGACAGGATGCCGTTGATATGTGTGTTCCCGTTGAAATACCCGGCATAAGTGTTGCCTGCCAGCGCTGCAGAGGTGGTGGGTGCGGTGTAAGAAGCGCCATATGAGGCCATTACCCCATAACCTCCTGCGCCTGATCCTGTTATGATTCCCCATACCCCTGTATTCATGTTGCCGAAAGGAGTGGGATTATAACCTGCTATCATAGCCCTGGTATAGGCTGTGCCGCCTCCAAATATGCCGCTTGAGTTCGACTCGGCAAATACGGCATTGCCATTATTCGCATTGTGAATAAAGGTAGCGTGCCCGTTATAATTCATTGTGGGACTAGTCCCGGTTACTTCCAGCCGGTGCGTGGGGTTGGTAGTGCCTATCCCCAGGAAGTCGCTCACATAGGTGTTGCCTACGAAATACCCTGCGTAGTTAGTGGTAGCGCCTGATGCCTCGGCATATACACCGTAGTTGATAGTGCTTGCACCGATTGCACTGCCATAC
>JAHBTG010000107.1 GCA_019638695.1 Bacteroidota bacterium
TTGGCGATGATCTTCCACACATAGGCGTCCTGCTGCACAGGCTGGCCATTATGGCGGCCATCCCATTCTTCAAACTCATTGCGGGATTCGAAGAGGAGGCGGCCCCAGCGGTTGTACACCTGGATCAGGTAAGACTCGAAACGGAAAGGCGTATAGGCACGCCAGGTTTCGTTCACACCGTCGCCATTGGGACTAAAGGCAGAAGGCACCCGGATCTCCGTATCGCGGAAGGTAGCCACCGCACCGGAGTCCTGCACGGTGCAGCCATTGGCATCCACCACTGTCAGGGTAATATGGTAGTCGCCTTTATCCGCATAGGTGTGGGTTACCGGCGCAGTGAGGTTATTGTTCACTACGGTCTGCTGCCCGTCACCCCAGTTCCAGATCAGCTGCACGGCATTCTGCCCGGTGTAGCGCACCTCTGCAAAGTCGCGCGGGAGCAGCAGCTGGTCGTCAGCAATGACGAAAGTGGCCGTAGGCAGGTTGGGAATCACCACCGGCAGAGTAATCTCTGCCTCGCAGCTGCGGTCATCAAAGAGGACCAGCAGGCGGGTGTTATACGTACCCGGCGAGCGGAACTGGTAGATAGGGTTGCGCACCGCGGCATTGCCCATACCGTCGCCAAAATCCCACAGGTATAGGCTGCCGGGCAATTCAGGCGTCAGGTTCACAAACTGCACGGGCTCGTTGACACACCGGCGGTCGGTAGTGAAATTGGCCGGGATATCTGGGATGATATCTAGGAAGCGCGACGTCTGGTCACTGCAATTCTGCCCTTCGGTATACAAGCGAATGGTGTAGCGGTTGCGACGCGGAGCGGCATAGCTATAGCTGAACCGCGTGCCGGCCGGGCGGCGCACAATGGGGCTGCCATCGCCCATATCCCAGTCTTCCCACACGGCATTGTTGGAAGAGCGCCCGGTGATCCAGACCACATCGCCATCACACAGGCTGTCATCCGGCGCAATGTCAAAGGCCGCTTCTACAGGCTGCTCTACCAGCACCGCATGGAACACAGTGCCGTTGCAACCCGCAGAGAAGGCTTCCAGCCGCACCAGGTATGCCCCATAGGTGGCATAAGCATGGCGGGGATTCTGCTCCGTGCTGGTAGTACCGTCGCCGAGATCCCAGTACCAGGCCGTGATGGTATTGGCGCCGGTGGTGAGATCGGTAAAGTTGGTAAACTCCCCGGCGCAGGCAATATTAAAGCTGAAGTCCGCATCGGGCCTTTCGGTAACCTCCACCTGCTTGGTAATGCGGGCCTCGCAGCCCTGGCTGTTGCGCACGATCAGGGTTACATCATAGATGCCGGGATTATCGAAGGTATAGTTGGCATTGCCATTGGTACCGAAGGTGGTGCCATCGCCCATATCCCAGTTGTAGGTGAGCGGACCGCTGCCGGGAGGCGCGGTGCTGGCATTGCGGAAGACAATGGCGCTGCCTGCACAGCCAGAAGTGAAGGTGAAATCCGGGAGGATATTCTGCGAGATGGTAACATCTCGGGTAGCCAGCTGGGTGCAGCCCAGGGCATTTTCCACATAAAGCGTTACCGTGTAGGTCTGCTCATTGGCAAAGCTGTGCGACACCTGCGTGAGTGAAGCGCCGGCCACCGGAGGCGTGCCGTCGCCAAAATCCCAGATATAGTTGGTATTGAAAGCCGCGGTGGTACCGGTATAGGCAAAGTCTATCTCATTATTGGTACAGACCAGCGGCAGGGCAGAACTGTAGCTAAAGGAGACGTTGGGTACCGGCAGCACGGTCACGACCGTGTCAAAGAAGGTTTCGCAACCGCTGATATCCACCACCCGGAGGTTGGCAGAGCGATCTCCCGGGGTAATGTAGTTCACGGCCGGGTTCATCAGCACACTCGTCTGCGGGTTGGCATCCGGGCCAAAGGACCAGAAGAAAGTATTCTCCGTAGGGGTCACTTGGTGCGGGGTCTCGTTCCGGAACATCACGGGCTGGCCAAAGCACACCGAATCTGCCGACCAGCGGGCAAACGTGGTGTTACGCATCACGATGGTCTGGGTAATGGAATCCCGGCAGCCTGACGCCTGGTTGGTGGCGACCAGCTTGACATTCCAGGGGCCCACACCCTTGAAGGCATAGCGGGGATGCTGAGACACGGAGTGGTTGCCATCGCCAAAATCCCAGAAATAGCTTACCGTACCGATAGCGTTGGCTACGGAAGTATTGGTGAAGGGCATACTATCGCCCAGGCACACATTGGTGAAGGTGAAGTTGGCCGTGGGACGATAATCCACCGTCACAGAGTTCTGGGTAATGGTGTCACTGCAACCGCGGTCGTTGAACACCACCAGGGTCACGGAGTAATTACCGCCGATGGCATACACGTGTTTGGGGTTACGGTGCTGGAGGGTAGTGCCCCGCACAATAGGACTGCCATCGCCAAAGTTCCATTCCCATTCCACGATGGGACGGGTGACGGAATTGGGCAGGGAGGTATCCGTAAAGGGCGTGCTGTCCGTGGCGCATACCAGGCTACTGGTAAAGTTGGCCGTGGGCACGGGATGAATGATGACCGAACGGTTGGTGGTATTGGTACAGCCATGCTGGTTGGTCACCGTCAGGATCACATTATAGGTACCGGGCACCAGGTACTGGTAACTGGTGGTGCCGGAAGTACCGATGGAGATGCTTTCCGTATCGCCATTGCCAAAATTCCAGTCCCAGCGCACCGGCGCGCCGGTGCTGGCATCCTGGAAGACAGCGGCCTCGGTGCTACACACATTAGCCACAGTAAACACGGCCACAGGCAGGGAGTCTACCCGCACGGGAAGCACAATGCTGCTGTCGCAACCGGAGGCATGGCGGGCCGTCAGGCGCACCTGGTACGTACCGGTATCGGCATAGGCATGGGTAGGATGCAGGGCGGTAGAGGTGCCGGTAGCATCGCCAAAGTCCCATACATAGCTCACACCGTCCACTGTGGTGTTGGTGAAGATCGTGGTCTGGCCCAGACACACCCTGGGCGCCTGGAAGTTGGGTACCGGCAGCGCGCGGATGAGCATATTGCGGCGCATGGTATCCGTACAGCCTTCTGCATTTTCCACGACCAGCTGCACCGTATAGGTACCGGCAGCGACATAGAGGTGGGTGGGGCTGGTGGTGGCTACTGTGGGGGAACCATCGCCAAAGCTCCATTCATAGCGGGCTACGGTATTGGTGGTACCATGCGGCACGCTGCTGTTGGTAAAGGTAGCCGGCTGGCGGAAGCAGACAGGACCTGCCGGGAGGCTGAAATTGGCCTGGGGTGAGCGAATGACCGTCACGGTGATCACGGTGTCATCCGTACATCCCCCGGCAAAACCCGTGGTCAGGCGCACATCATAGGTACCCGGGTTAGCAAAGACATGGTCCGGGTTGGGCAGGGTACTGAGCGGAGAACCGTCATCGAAGTTCCACAAATAGGTAAACACACCCGGACAGGGATCGGGACCCGGTGAAGGGCACGCCTGTTGGCCAACGAACGAGGTGGGTTTGCCGCTGCAGCCCAGTCCGTAGGTGAATGAGCTGACGGGCTTGGGTGCAATGACCACCTGCCGGGTAACCGAATCGCGGCAACCGGTGTTGTTCTGCACAATGAGCTTGACGTTATAGGTACCGGATGCGGTATAAAGATGGGTGGGGTTCTGTACGTTGTAAATAGTATCACCGTCGTCCATGATCCAGGTGCGGCTGACGGGGAAGTTCACACCGGGCACGTTGGTGGTCTGGTCTGTGAAAGAAGATACCTGGCCTTCGCACACCGTGCTGACACTGAAGTTAACCACTGGCGCCAGGGTCACACGCACCTGTATAAGCGTATCGTGCTCACAGGCATTGGCGCCCACCACCCGCAGGGTAACCGGGAACTGGCCGGCATTGGGGAAGATATGCGTATGGGTGCCTCCCGACGTAGTCTCCACGGGAGACCCGTCCCCAAAGTTCCAGTGATAGGTGACACCTAGCGTGGTGAGGTCTGTGAACGTAGTGGGATTACCTGCACATACCGTATCTGCACGGAAACTGGCGGTAGGACTGGGCAATACCGTGATCGTACGCGTCATGCTGTCCTCGCAATTCTGGGCATTGATAGCTACCAGCTTCACCGTATAGGTCTGGGTAGTAGTGGTATAGTTGGCAAAATTGTGAATGGGGTTGGAGTTGTTGGTGACCAGCACGGGCGTGCCATCGCCAAAATCCCAGCGATAGGAAACGGCGCCGCTGGAATTGTTCGGCAGCTGGTAGTTCTCCGTGCGGGCGCAGGCCGTAGCCAGCGGCGGGAGGTCTGCCACGGGACTGGGGTCTACGGTAATGGGAATGATCAGGCTATCCGGGCAACCGGAGGTGCCATTGAATACCCGCAGCTTGAGGTTATAGACGACCGGTGAGGCCGTGAGGTTGGTATACTCATGGGAGCCGGGGTGCGTAGCTGCGGTAGTGCCGCTGCCGTCGCCAAAATCCCATAGGTAGCTAAGCGCGGCATTGGGAGTAGTGGTGTTGGTGATATTGACCGTAAAGGGCGAGCATCCGCGCGTACGATCCACCGTAAAGCGGGCGGTATCCTTGGGTACGACGATCACCTCCGAATAGGTAGTATCGGCACAGCCGCCTGCCGTCACGATCAGGCGGGGGCGCTTGATACCGGGTGTCACATAGATAATGCCATGCACCAGGTAACTGTTGGCCACAGTGACGACAGGCGCCCCGGTGCCCGAATGCACCGCACCGGCATCGAAATGCCAGGCATAGGTAGCCGACGGGTCCTGCGGAGTGGTGATGTCATACTGCACAAACAGCTCCTGGCAGCCGGAATCTGAGGGCAATGCCACAAAATCGGCATGCGGGCGGGGAGACACCGGCACGGGGATGATCAGGCTGTCCGAGCAGTTGGTTATCGTATTGGTCACTACCAGCTTGAGGTTGTAATTGACAGTAGCCGTACCGGTATTGGTATAGAGATGGGGTGACGGGTTCCGGTCAGTGGAAATGCCGCTGCCATCGCCAAAATCCCAGCGATACTGGATGTCGGCATGGTGAGTAGTGGTATTGGTAACTGCTACCGTAAGGGGAGAACAACCCGAGGTGGGCAGCACCGTAAAGCGGGCGGTGTCTTTGGGAATGACATTCACATCCACGCTCATGGAATCGGCACAACCGCTCTGGATCAGTACCAGCTTCACGGTCTTGGTGCCGGGAGACCTGTAGATGATATTCGGTGCGTTATACCCCAGGAAAGTAGTGATGGGATTGCCGGTGGAGGCATGCACCGCCCCGGGACCGAAGGTCCAGCGATACGTAACCGTGGGATCATTGACCGGGATAGAGTTATTGGTAAAACTCACGGCCAGGTCCTGGCAGCCGCTGGTGGGCATTACAGTAAAATCCGCATCGGGGATAGGACGCACGGTAATGATGCGCTGCAGGCTGTCCTTGCAACCCTGGTCCGTGGTAATAACCAGTTTAAGCGTACGATTGAGCACTGTAGTGCCGGTATTGGTATAGGTATGGGAGCCGCCGCCATCCCAGTCGGGACTGGTAGCGCCGTCTCCAAAATCCCAGTGATAGGTATACAGGGGGTTCTGGGCCACCAGGTTGGTCAGGCGCACGGTCATGGGCGCACAACTGTCCGTAGGGGTAGCGGTGAAATTGACGGCAGGCCGCGGGTGCACCACCACGGTCACCGTGGTATCCTTAACGCAGGTATTCTGGTTCACTCCGCTGATGATAATGCGCTGGCTGATCGTCAGCGTAATATTCTTGCTTCCGGGCGTGGTATACGTAATCCCGGGCGGAGTGTACCCGCTAAAAGTGGTGATAGGGTTACCATTATCCGTGCGTGTGGCGCCGGCGCCAAAGCTCCAGCTATAGGTCAGCAGGTTGGTGGGTGCGACCACACTGACAGGGGTACTGTTATTGGTAATGGCCACAGCCAGGTTCTGGCATCCTTCCACAGGCGTCACGGTGATATTGGTAACAGGCTGCGGCAATACTCGTACCGTCTGTACCGGCGTGGTAACAGCGCAACCGTGGCGGTTGGTGGCCGTGAGGGTCACATTAAAGTCACGGAAGTTATTCCCGTTATGCCTGTAGGTATGGGCGGGCGGTGTATGCCCGGTGTAAGTATCCCCATCCCCGAAGTTCCATTGGTATACATTGCCATCATTGGCAGCAGCAGCCGTGTTGGTAGTATTGGTGAAAGAGATGACCGCAGGGGAACAGGTATTGGCAGTAGGGGTACGGGTGAAAGAAGGGGTGGGCAGGGGATTCACCGTGATGTTCCGGGTAGTCTGGTCCGTACAGCCGTTCTGGTTAACCGTCAGGGTAATGGTCTT
>JAHBTG010000108.1 GCA_019638695.1 Bacteroidota bacterium
CACATACGTAGGATTGTCATGCGTGGTAACCCGGCTGGTTTCTATGCAGCCTCCCTGGTCTATGGATACATCCACAATGACGGAATGCTCGCGCATTTGCATCACCATGTCTTCCGTAACAATATTGGGACTGCGCTTGCCGGGCACATAGATGGCGCCAATGAGCACATCTGCGGCCGTCACGGCTTCTTCTATGTAGTCTCGCTGGCTAACGGCCGTCCATATCTTCTGGCCCAGGCGCTCTTCCAGTTCCTGCAGGCGAAACACTTCGCTGTCGATCACCCGCACAAAAGCGCCCATGGCCAACGCCGTGCGAATGGCGTGGTAGCCCACCGTCCCGGCGCCCAATACTGTCACCTGCGCAGGCGGGATACCCGTGATGCCGCCCAGCAGGCTGCCTTTACCGCCGTTGGAGTTGCTCAGCAGTTCGGACGCAATGTGTATGCTGGATATCCCCGCTATCTCGCTCAGCATGCGCATGATGGGAATGCTGCCGTCCAGCGCCTGCATGAACTCAAAGCCTATAGCTGTGACGTTCTTCTGTATCAGTGCCTTGAGGTAGTCTGGTTTGAGCGTACCCATATTGACGGCCGAGAAGATGACCTGCCGCGGCTGCAGGTAGCCCAGTTCCTCGTCGGACAACGGGGCTATCTTGACGATGATATTCGCTTTCTGGTAAAGTTCGGCTGCGGAGTAAGCGATCACTGCCCCTTTTTCCGTGTATTCCTTGTCCGAAAACTGGGCCCCCTTGCCGGCATGATGTTCCACGAGGACCTGGTGCCCGTTGGCAGTGAGCACCCCCACGGCAGTAGGCGTAATGGCCACGCGATTTTCCTGGCTGGTGCATTCCCTGGGGATGCCTATGATCAGGCGTATCTGCTGGTCAGAGACCCGCATGGGCTGCTCCATGGTTACGGTGAGTAACGAGGGGTCTATGCCCGATTTCAGTTGACGCTTAGGTTTGGGGGAAAGCTCTTCCATTGCCTCAAATATACACTTCTGCCTGCAAAAACCTGCTATCCATATCCCGGTGTTGCAGGGAAATATGCACAGACTTCTCCTGCACCCAGGGCAGTGCCAGCCGGGGCCATTCCACAAAGCAATACTGTCCGCTTTCCAGGTACTCTGCAATACCCGCCTGCAGCAAGGCTTCTTCGTCTGGCAGGCGGTATAGATCCATATGAATGAGGGTGCCTTGCGGGCTGGAATATTCATTCACCAGGCTAAAGGTGGGGCTGGCGGCCTCGCCGGTATAACCCAGCTGGCGCACTAAGGCCTGTACCAGGCTGGTTTTGCCAGTGCCCAGGTCTCCCGTCAGCAGGAATATACGGGCTTCCGGGAAATGCCGGAGCAGTTGCCGGGCTACTTCGGGGAGTTCCGACTGCCCGTAAGTTTGCGTGAATATAGCGCTCATAACCGGTTGATTATCAATACTATGTTATAAGTAATTTTGGTTTGGAAATAAAAGAACAGCTATGCGATTGCAGTTTAATAACCGTATTCCTTGTTCCATCTGTCCTTGAGAAAACGCAGGATCTCGGCTTCCTTGCCCGTGGGTTTGGGTTGGTAGAAGGCAGTGCCTTCCAGTCCTTCGGGCAGGTATTGCTGGTTGCCTGCGACACCCTCGTGGTCATGGCTGTATTTGTACCCTTTGCTGTAGTCCAGCTGCTTCATCAGCCGGGTAGGGGCGTTGCGCAGATGCAGGGGGACCGGCGTATTGGGTTGCTTGCGCACGGCTTCCTGGGCCTGGCCAATGGCCAGGTAGGCCGCGTTGCTCTTGGGGCAGGTGGCCAGGTAGGTGGCGCACTGGCTGAGGATAATGCGGGACTCCGGCATACCCACCCGTTCCACTGCCTGGAAGGTAGTGGTGGCCATCAGCAGGGCATTGGGCTGGGCGTTGCCAATGTCTTCGCTGGCCAGGATAACCATGCGCCGGGCAATGAACCGCACATCTTCACCGGCCTCCAGCATACGGGCCAGCCAGTATACGGCGCCGTTGGGGTCGCTGCCGCGCAGGCTTTTGATAAAGGCTGAGATGACATCATAGTGCTGCTCCCCGTTCTTGTCATACAAAACTACTTTCTGCTGCGCCAGGTGCAGTACCAGTGCATCCGTCACCCGGACGGGCTGCTCCGTAGCCTGCGAAACCACCAGTTCCAGCAATCCCAGCGCCTTGCGGGCGTCCCCGCCGCTGAGCTGGAAGATAGCGCCCGTTCCTTCCAGCAGGATCTCCTGCTGCTGCAGGATGACATCCCGCCGGATGGCCTGCGTCAGCACCTGACGGATGTCTTCCTCGCTCAGGGCTTGCAGCACATATACCTGGCTGCGGCTGAGCAGGGCGGGTATCACCTCAAAAGAGGGGTTCTCGGTGGTGGCGCCAATGAGGGTAACCGTCCCTTCCTCCACGGCCTGGAGCAGGGCATCCTGCTGGGCCTTGTTAAAGCGGTGGATCTCGTCGATGAACAAAAGGGTACCCCGCTCCATGCGGGCCATTTCCAGCACCGCCCGCACTTCTTTCACACCGGCCTGTATGGCAGAAAGCTGGTGCAACGGGCGGTTGAGCTGGTGGGCCAGTATGCGCACCAGGGTGGTCTTGCCCACTCCCGGTGGCCCCCACAGGATCATGGAAGGCAGGGTTCCCTGGGCCAGCAATGCGCGCAAGGGGCCGTTGGGGCCGGTCAGGTGCGTTTGCCCGGTGTATTCCTCCAGGGATTGCGGGCGCACCCTTTCGGCCAGGGGAGGGAGGGGCACATGTTTTTCCATCATTATACAAACTTAAGCCATGTGCAGGCCGCACAAAAGAAATTTCGGTTTTCAAACTACAATGAAAAGGGTTACTTTTGTATGGCCAAAGTGCAGGTGCCTGAGCCGGAAACTGCATTTGGCGGCTTGAATACTATACCTATCGTTTGTAAAACTTATTTCTCCCTAAATCATATCGATGATGACTAAAACCGAAGTTTTGCCTTACAAAGTAAAAGACATCAGTCTGGCAGAGTGGGGCCGCAAAGAGATTCGCCTGGCCGAAGCCGAGATGCCCGGCCTGATGGCTATCCGCCAGGAATATGCTGCCAAACAACCCCTTAAGGGCGCCC
This sequence comes from Bacteroidota bacterium, assembly GCA_019638695.1. Lineage (GTDB taxonomy): Bacteria > Bacteroidota > Bacteroidia > J057 > JAJTIE01 > JAHBTG01. The sequence continues at coordinate 3,096 of JAHBTG010000108.1, forward strand.
GCATTGCAGGCTGCCTGCACATGACCATCCAAACTGCGGTGCTCATAGAAACCCTGATTGCCCTGGGCGCAGAGGTTACCTGGTCTTCCTGCAATATTTATTCTACACAGGACCATGCCGCTGCGGCCATAGCTGCGGCCGGTATTCAGGTATATGCCTGGAAAGGCATGACCGAGGAGGAGTTTGACTGGTGTATTGAGCAAACCCTGTTCTTTGGCGCAGACCGCAAGCCCCTGAACATGATCCTGGATGACGGTGGTGATCTGACCAATATGGTATTGGACCGTTACCCCGAACTGGTGGCAGGCATCGGTGGTATCAGCGAGGAAACCACTACCGGTGTATTGCGCGTGTATGACCGCATGAAGAACGGCACTCTGCCTCTGCCGGCCATTAATGTGAACGACTCTGTGACCAAGAGCAAGTTTGACAACAAGTATGGCTGCAAAGAGTCTCTCGTAGACGCTATCCGCCGTGCTACGGATGTGATGATGGCGGGCAAGGTGGCTGTGGTGGCCGGGTATGGCGATGTGGGCAAAGGCTCTGCTGCCTCCCTGCGCGGTGCAGGCGCCCGTGTCATTGTAACGGAGATAGATCCCATCTGCGCCCTGCAGGCGGCTATGGACGGCTATGCCGTAAAAACCATGGACAATGCCGTGAAGGAAGCCGATATCATTGTGACCGCTACCGGCAACAAATCCATTGTGCGTGCCGAGCACTTTAAGGCTATGAAAGATAAAGCCATTGTGTGCAACATCGGTCACTTTGACAATGAGATCGATATGGCCTGGCTGAACAAAAACTATGGCCAGACCCGCGATGAGATCAAGCCACAGGTAGACCTCTACAACGTGGATGGTAAGGATGTGATCGTACTGGCACAAGGCCGCCTGGTTAACCTGGGCTGTGCCACAGGCCACCCTTCTTTTGTAATGAGCAACAGCTTTTCTAACCAGACGCTGGCACAGATAGAGCTTTACACCAACAAGGGTAAGTATGAGAATAAGGTGTATGTGCTTCCCAAGCACCTGGATGAAAAGGTAGCCCGCCTGCACCTGGCCAAGATTGGAGTGGAGCTGGAGAAACTGACCCCGGAGCAGGCTGCCTATATCGGTGTGTCTGTAGAAGGTCCTTACAAAAACGACCAGTATCGCTATTAATACCGGTTGTGTTTTTTTCAAAATTGCAAGGGCTGGCCGTTTGGCCGGCCCTTTTTGTATTTCATGGGGAATTATTCTTTTTACCAAAAAATAATATTAGGCTTTGAAATATGTTTTTTACATTTGCCTAGCAATTGACGCAAGTCAACTGTAGTTCATCATAGCAGCCAAAGAGAGGGGTCATATGACCCCTTTCGATTTTTAAAGCTATTTTCGCAGCATGTCTGACGAGCGCCTATACAGCCACAAGCCCTCCCCCTGGCTGGGAGAACATTTGCACCGTTACCAGGTGGCGATCAGTTACCTGAAGGAAGGTACCCAGGTGCTGGATATCGCTACCGGGGAAGGATATGGCGCTGCCATGCTGGCGCAGGCGGAGCCTGCCTCCCGCATTATTGCCGTAGATGCCGAGGCGGAATCCATCGCTGCCTGTAGATCCAAGTACCGGGGAGTAGAGAACCTGCATTTCCAGCAGGAAGACGCTACCCGTCTCAGCTTTCCGGATAACCACTTTGACCTGATCGTGAGCTTTGAAACGCTGGAGCATGTGCCCGACTATACCGCCATGCTGCGTGAGCTGAACCGGGTGCTCAAACCCGATGGCCTGTTGCTGCTTTCCACCCCCAATTTCCCTGTCAATAGTCCCACGGGCAAGATCCTGAATCCTTACCATGTCAAAGAGTTTACCCTGGAGGAGATGGAACAGCTGTTACCTCAGGCGCTGGGCAATGTCTATATCATGGGCCAGCAATATGCCCGCTGGCACAAGCGCACAGGGGTGGGCAAAGTCATAGGGCAGGCAACGGAACGGTTCTTCTACCAGCGGGGAGTGCGCAAGCTGTCCCTGGGTTTCAGAGATGCCTGCATGAAGCTGATCGCTGGCACGCCCTTGTACCCGCTACCCAAAGACTATCGTATTGTACCGGACAAGGCAGACATCCGCCAGTGCAAGACCTTTTTTGTGACCGCCCAAAAGAAAGGCTAGGGCATGCCCAGAGTCAGTGTCATTATCCCGGCCTATAATGCCGAGCGTTTTCTGCCGGAGACGCTGGCGTCCGTGTGGGCGCAAACAGAAACTGACCTGGAAGTGATCCTGGTCAATGACGGCAGCCGGGATGGTACGGACCAACTGGCTGCAGCCCAGTCCGACCCCCGCTTTCATTACCTGAAAAAAGCCAATAGCGGGGTGAGCGATACCCGCAACCAGGGCTTGCAGCGGGCCATAGCCCCTTATCTGGTCTTTCTGGATGCCGATGACCTGATAGCCCCGCAGTTCCTGCGTACCTGTGCAGATTACCTGGATAGGCATCCGGAGGTGGGTATGGTATATGTGCAGTATGTGCCCTTTGAATCGGATACCGGTGCCGAACAACCCGCTGCAACCTTTGTGCCCGGCGATGAGCTGCGCCAGTTACTGGAGTTCCGGGGGAATGCCGGGCACCCGCCTTCTACAGTATTGTTTCGCCGTGCGGTGCTGGACACGGCAGGAGGATTTGATCCCCGGCTGTCTACCAGTGCAGACTGGGATATGTGGGTGCGTATGGGACAGGCCGCGCCTATGGGCTATGTGGCACAGCCGCTGGTGCGTTATCGCCTGCACAGCGGGCAGATGCACCGCAATATTGCGCTGATGCGCGGGGATATGCTGTATGCCTTTGCCAAAGCCAGGAAACTGGGCGTATTCCGGTCAGCAGGGGATTATCGCCGCTGCCTGGCCAACCTGCACCTGGTACTGGCCGGTAGCTGGTACCATGATGCCCGCAAACCACTGCAGGCCGTCCGGCATACGCTGCAAAGCCTGTGCACGCATCCGGGTCCGTTGTGGCGCAAGCTGTGGAAAAGAGGTTAGCAGGCCCCTCTTATCACCCCCGCGTCCTCCTAAGCGCAGCGAAGGATCTCGCTCTGCCC
>JAHBTG010000109.1 GCA_019638695.1 Bacteroidota bacterium
TTAGCTCCTTTGCTGGAGAATCAGGCTGCACTGGATGAGGCTTTTGATTCCTTAAAGCGCGCGCCCCGGCAGGAAGCTATCCTTATGGTGCTGGCAGAAGCCTGGTTGCGCCGGAAACTGCCGGCCGAACGGGCTGTGCTGGAAGAAGCCCAGGCCAGCGCCGCGGCATTGGCAGCACTCGTCCAGAAGGGGTTTGCAGAGCGCATACACCTGCCGGTGAGCCGCCTGCGGGAAGTGCAGCACAGCCGCTACCAGCCGCCTGCGGGCCCCACTCCTGCCCAGGCACAAGCATTACAGCAGATAACAGAAAGCTGGACGGCCTATCCTGCCCGTCCTGTACTATTGCATGGCGTTACGGGTAGTGGCAAAACTTACGTCTATACCGAGCTGGCCCAGCAGGTGGTGAGCCAGGGTAAGCAGGTGTTGCTGCTTTTGCCGGAGATTGCCCTCACTACTCAGGTGGTAGAGCGTTTGCGCGCCGCGTTTGGGGAACTGCTGGGAGTATACCACAGCCGTTTCTCCGAGGCCGAACGTGTAGAGATCTGGCAGCGGGTGCGCGACGGCGGCTACCGGGTGGTGGTAGGGGTGCGGTCTGCTGTGTGGCTCCCTTTTGATCAACTGGGTTTGGTAATTGTGGATGAGGAACATGACCCTTCGCTGCGGCAGCAGGACACCGCGCCGCGTTTTCATGCCCGGGATATGGCGTTGTACATAGGACAACAGCTACAGATACCCGTAGTGCTGGGGAGTGCCACACCCTCCCTGGAGAGCTGGAGCCAGGCCGAACAAGGCCGGTATACCCGGGTCTCCTTGTTGCATAAAGCTGTGGCCGGCAGCGCTCCTCCCCGTGTGGAGATGGTGGATATGCGCCGCGAGGTACAGCACCGTTTGAGTCATGGGCGGCTTAGTTCCCGCCTGATGGAGGCGCTGGCCGCCACCCTGGCCCGGGGAGAACAGGGTATTGTGTTTGTGCACCGCAAAGGGTATGCGCCTTTTCTCAACTGCACTACCTGTGGCACAGTGCCCATGTGCCCGCATTGCGATGTGGCACTCACTCACCACAAAATGCTGCGCCAGCTGCGGTGCCATATCTGCGGGTATACCCAGCCGGAACCGCATGCGTGCGAAGCCTGCGGGCAGCCCACCTTCCAGGAGGTGGACTATGGCACGGAACGGGTGGAAGAATTGCTGAGAGAGCTGTATCCCAAGGCGCGTATTGCACGCATGGACGCCGACACTACGCGCGGTAAAACCGCTCATGCACGACTCATCCAGGACTTTGAGGCCGGGGAGATCGATCTGCTGGTAGGTACCCAGATGGTAACCAAGGGTCTTGATTTCCCTAACCTGACACTGACCGCTGTGGTGAATGCCGATGCTATCCTTGCCTATCCCGATTTCCGCGCACAGGAACGGGCTTTCCAGATCTTTGTGCAACTGATGGGCCGCCTGGGTCGCGCCGGTAAGAGCGGTACTTTCTTTGTACAGACTTTTCGCCCGGATCATCCGTTATTCGGTCTTTTGCAGGCGCCTTTTGCCCGGTTCTATGACTGGGAAGTGGCCCAGCGCCAGTCCCTGGGCTACCCACCCTTTACCCGTGTGGTGCAGCTTACCCTGCAGCACCGCGACCGCCCGGCTGTGGAGCAGCACGCCCGGCTCCTTACGCAGCAGTTGCAGGCACAGTTGGGCAGCTATGTGCGGGGTCCGGCTGTGCCTGTGGTGGAGCGGGTGCGTAATCGGTACCGCCGCCAGATCCTGGTATTTATCCCCCGCACAGCCTCCCCTGCTGCCGCCAAAGCCCGTATCCTCCAGGTGCTGAAGGATCACCCTGCGCTGCTCCCTCTGGATGGGTTGCGTGTGACGGTAGAAGTGGATGTATAAAGCTTCAAGAGTCCTAGGGAATGAGGCTGCTCACCACAAAGTGCTGGCGTACCTGGGCCCGTTTGACCAGTAACCCCATACGAAACAGATCCAGACTTAGCGGAAATGCTGCCCATTGGCAGGCTTTGCGCCAGGCTTGGGTCATATCTGCACTCCAGTAAATATCATCCATCACCACCAGCGCTTCCGGTGCCAGCCGGGGTAGCAGGGTCTCCAGGTAGTGCAGCGTGGCCTCCCGTGTATGGTTGCCATCCATCCATACCAGGTCAAGAGGTGGAAATGCCAGTGCGGGCAATAGCTCATCAAAAAGACCCGTGTGCAAATGTGCATGGGTCTGGCAGGCATCCAGCGTAGCTTCCGCTATGGGGCGCAGTACCGGTTGGCCTTCCAGGGAATACAGGCTCCCGTGTGGAGGGAGTGCGTGTGCCAGCGCAGCCGTGCCCATGCCCAGGTTGGTTCCCAGCTCCAGGGCGTGCGTAGCCTTCCAATATTGCGCAATGCGGTAGAGTAGTGCTGCTTTACGCGGGAAGCTGGCGCTTTGCCGGGTCACTGTGGCTATTGTGGTAACCCTGGCCGGTGAAGTGCCTATAGCAGGCAGTTGTAACGGGGTATCATCCCGGCAAAGCGCCTGATACCGGGCACGCAGGAGCTGATAAGTGTCGTCGCGTTGCGGCGGGAGTACCCGGGTCACCAGTCCATATACCCAGGGGCTGTGGATGCGGTAGCGGCTCCTGCGGCGCCACAGATGCCGCAAGAATTGGCGGGCGGTATAGGCAGTGCGCATATGCCTAATTGCGGTTATCCAGCCCCCAGTTAAGACGGGAGCGTAATGTGGCAAAATACGACGGAGGGTTTACTTTGACCAGCTTGGCAGGGAAAGGCGCCTTGCGGATGGCCAGCTGCACATGGTCCTGCACTACGTGGGTGCGCTGGTCCATGGCTATGAGCGCCTGCCCGCTGCGGCTTTCCAGCTCTACAGAAATGATATCGGTATGCGGAATCAGAATGGGCCGCACGGTGAGGCTGTGAGGTGCGATGGGTGTAATCACGTTACTGGCACAGGCAGGGCTGATAATGGGCCCCCCGCATGCCAGGTTATAGGCCGTACTCCCGGTGGGAGTGGAGATGATCACCCCATCGGCCCAGTAACTGTTCAGGAACTCTCCATTGATATACACATGCACCACAATCATTTCATTGCTGTTGCTTTTGTGTATGGTTACTTCATTGAGCGCGTAGTGGGGATGCCCCAGTATACCAATGGGGTCGGTATCTATCTGAAGCAGGTGCCGTTCCTCCAGTTTGAAGCGGTTAAGAATGATCTCCTGCGTCACAGCTACCATATCGCACTGCTGTGTGCCCGTCAGGAACCCCAGTCTTCCCATATTGACTCCTAGGATGGGGATATCCAGTGCACATGCCAGGGCGGCCGCTCCCAGCATGGTGCCGTCTCCTCCAAGGCTATACAGGATATCGAAGTCAGCCAGCTGGGCGCTGTCTGTCAGTTGCGGTTGCAGCAACTGAATGCCATCGGTATCCTGGAAACTGGGCTCTAATGCCAGCTCGGTAGCATACTCGGGGTACAGCGCATACTGTATATGCTGTTCTGTCAGGAACTGCAGCAGTTCCCGCACCTGGGTGAAGTCCGTGTTGCGCGTAGCTTTTCCGATTATGGCAAATTTCATCGCAGCGCGTGAGTAAAGTTAAGCTGGTATGTGACACGCCCCAGATGGTTGAGTCCGCATTCCAGGCGTAGCAGGTTGTCGTAAATATACGGCACATAGAGCCCTATGCCCACAGTGTGCAGCATTTTGTCCAGGAAGGAGGCATCCATGCCGCTGCCCGTCCGGTCCTGCAGGTAACCTGCGTCTGCAAACAGGTAAGGATACACCCCCAGCGGGAAAGTTTGAATAAAAGGTTTGGCCAGCGGATACAGCGCATTAAGCAAACCCGGCAGGCGGTTGACCTGGTAAATGCGCCGGGGAGACAGTGCAAAGAGCAGTTCGGCCTTGGCGTCCAGGAGGGTAGTGCCGGTAAGAAAATAGCTTTCGTAGCCCCGTGGGCCCAGCTCGGGACTGATAAGCGCTTTTTCGTAAAAGGGTAGGCGGGAGATGCCCGAGAGGTGCTGTATGTCTGCCCCGTAATTGAATCGCCAGCGCGGAGCCGGGGACAAAAAGTGCCGGTACCCGGCGCTTAGCCGCAGGAAGTCTACAGGTTGTTGCCCCGAGGGTAAGCCACTCTGACAGATCTCCAGCGTAATTTTGGTCCCCTTTTGCGAAAAGGCCCGCACATCCCGGGTGTCATGCAGGTAGCCCACAGACAGCACCGGGTAACCGACGGTTCGGGTATCCTGCGGGAGATAAGTGGGGTTATAGGCCGCCAGGGTATCTGCAATTGTCATTTGCCGGGCACCGCCGCGCACATAGAGCCAGTTCCAGGGGTTTAGCCGTTTGCTTAGTGTGATCTCTCCCTGGTAGAACTGTCGCAGCCCGGCTTTGGCCACCCGCAGCCGCTGGACCGCACCGCTGTCGCTGGCATAGTTTACCTCGTCGTTGCGGAAGTAATTCAGGTAAAAGAACCCGTCTATCTGTGCTTTGGGAAACAACATGGGCCGGTTGTAGCTGAGCATCAGGCTTTTTTTGTAGCCATTGCCATATAATACACGCACCTTGTCCAGCCGGCCCGTCAGGTTGTCCCGGAAGAAGCCCACGGAATAGGTAATGCGGTAAAAATCCGGGTTGCGAAACCAGTCTGCCAGCGTGATATCCTCCAGTTTGATGAACAGGTAGGGCCAGAGGAACCAGCGCTCTTTCATTGTGATGTGGAGGTGAAGGCCGGTATCCGTGGTGTCCAGCCGGAAGGTTACCTGGTTGAAGAGGTCCGTATTATACAACAGCTCCTGGTTGCGGGTAAGGATATCTTGCGGCATATGTGCCAGGGTATCTCCCGGCCCGATGGACATGAGGCGCAAGAGCGCTTTGTCTTTGGTTACACGGTTGCCGTGGAAGCTGATGCTGTCCAGGGGGAGCGCCTCCTGCCCGCTAGCGGTAAGGCTCCAGCAGGTGCAGCAGATGAGCAGCAGCCGCTTCAGGGTGGGGGGCAAGGCAGAATTCACTCAGTATGGCAACACCGTGTGCCCCGGTATCCATTACCTGCGGCAGGTTATCTGCAGTAATACTGCCGATGGCAATGACCGGGAACGGCGATAATTTACACAAATGTCGCAAGCCTGCTAATCCCAGCGGCGGCAGACCTGTGTTTTTGCTGGTTGTCCCGAACACGGGGCCCACGCCTATGTAACTTATCGGAAGGCTTAGCAAGGGTTCCAGTTCTTGCAGAGAGTGTACTGTGGCTCCCACCAGGCAGCCGGGCGGCAGGCTACGGAGTGCTTCTGCCGGGCTGCCGTCTGCCAGGCCCAGGTGCACGCCGTGGGCGCCTGCGTCCAGGGCTACGGACAGGTGGTCATTGACCAGTATGCGGGTGGGGTTGCCGCTGGGCACTGCCGCCAGCAGACTGCGTACCTCCACCGTTTGCTCGGCAAGTGAGCTGGTCTTTTCCCTGTACTGTACGACATCGGCCCCGGCCGAAACCGCCATCCGGACCAGTTGCAGGTGACTCCACCGGCTTTGCAGCCGGGTATCGGTCAGGAGGTGGAGCTTGCCTACAGTCATTCGTAACCTATCCTTTGTCTATACAAATCTGCTGATTTACTTGCGAACCGTAACCTGGCTTGTTATTTTCACCTGATCAGTAGTTGATTCTCTATGGTAGCCGCCCACACCCTGCGAACTCTGGCCCTGCAATTGCCGGAAGCCATTGAGCTGCCGCATTTTGAGAAGACCAGTTTCAGAGTGCGCAAGAAGATATTTGCTTCGCTGGATGAGATCAAAAATATCGCCTGCTTGAAGCTGGATAGCGATACACAGGCCGCACTCTCGGCACAATATCCCGAAGCGATCTTTCCCGTACCGAATAAATGGGGCGCACAGGGCTGGACGAATTTCCTGCTGGATGAACTATCCCCTGACCAGATGCCGGGATTTCTCCTGCTGGCCTATAAAACTGTGGCGCCCAAATCCATTCACCCGGCATGATACCCGATAAACATCTGACGGCTTATACCAATACGCTGGTTACCGTATCAGATGATTGCCCGGTGTTACAGTCCGAAGTGCCCGCAGCACGAACGGTGCAGTTGCCTGCGCATGTCATTCAGTATCAGCTGCTCACC